>CAYIZU010000031.1:0-11025 GCA_964367795.1 uncultured Rikenellaceae bacterium
ATGAGGATGATAAATTTGCTATTGAGTATACTGAAAAGGTGATTGTGGAGGGTAAAAAACGCAAAGAAGAACAGGTCGTTACTAAATGGATAGATATTTGTGACGCCAAAAAAGTTAAATTAATATTTTAAAATAATAGGCGGGCTATACTGCCAAATATAAGAGAAATGATATGGATAATTTAGGGTTAATAAACACATTTTCCGAGTTTAAACAGATGAAAAACATCGATAAAGATGTGATGATTGGTGTTTTGGAGGATGTATTTCGTTCTATGCTTGCCAAGACCTATGGGTCGGATGAAAATTTCGATGTCATCATTAACCTTGATAAGGGTGATTTCGAGATATGGCGCAATCGCGTTGTTGTAAGCGACGCAGATTTTGTCAACGAGAATATGGAGATTACACTTAGTGAGGCTAAGACAATTGATTCTACTTATGAGGTAGGAGAAGAGGTGTCAGAGCCTATATCATTATCATCTTTCGGGAGACGTTCGGTTTTGTCGTTGCGCCAGAACCTTGCCTCTAAGATTATGGATTTAGAGAAAACGGCACTGTATGAAAAATATAAAGAGAGAATAGGTGAGATTATTGTTGGTGAGGTTTATCAAGTGTGGAAGAAAGAGATACTTATTCTTGACGACGATGATAATGAATTAATCCTGCCACGTAGCGAGCAGATACCAAATGATTATTTCCGTAAGGGGGATGCTATTAAAGCTATTGTTAGTCGTGTAGAAATACGAAATAATACCCCAATTATTATATTGTCACGTACTTCTGATGAATTTTTACGCAGATTATTTGAAATGGAGGTTCCTGAGGTATACGATGGACTTATTACAATACGAAAGATAGTACGTATACCGGGTGAGAGAGCAAAAATAGCTGTTGAATCGTATGATGAACGCATTGATCCGATAGGTGCATGCGTGGGAATGAAAGGTTCACGTATCTACTCAATAGTTAAAGAGCTAAGGAATGAAAATATAGATGTAGTGAATTTTACCACAAACATTTCATTATTTATTCAAAGGGCTTTGTCGCCAGCTAAGATTAACTCTATAACTATTGATGAAGAGAATAAAAAGGCAGATGTACGTTTAATGCCGGAAGAGGTTTCATTAGCAATAGGTAAGGGTGGATATAATATTCGCTTAGCTTCACTGCTAACAGAGTACTCGATAGATGTTTATCGTGATGTTGAGCAAGATGAGGAAGATATTGAGTTAATGGAGTTCAATAATGAGATAGATGAGTGGGTTATTGAGGAGTTGATAAAGGTTGGTTGCAACACTGCTAAGAGTGTTCTTGCATATTCCGTAGAGGACCTTTCTAAACGAACAGACTTAGAGGTTGAGACCATTGCAGCTGTTATGAATATCCTAAAAGAGGAGTTCGATAAGGAGTAAAAATTATTAATGCCGAAAAACAAGGAGAGTGTAAATATGGCTAATGAAAGAAAAATAAGAATTAATATTGTTGCCCGCGAGTTTAACGTGGGTGTGGCTACCCTTGTCCAATTTCTAAAGGATAAAGGTGTTGAAGCTGCATCTCCAAATAGTATACTCGACGACAAAGCGTATGCGCTTGTTGAAAAAGAGTTTGGAAAGAACACTATTAAAAAGGTTAATATTAAAGAGAAAATTAACCTTAAACCAACTAATGTGTCTATTGAGAATGAGACGAAAGAGGTGGAGGCAGTGCCAGAACCTCAGAAATTAAAAGTTGTTGGGAAAATTGACTTAGAGGAGGTTGAGAGAAAAAATAGAGACTTCCGTAATAAGGATAATAAAAGTGCACCGCAGAAAGAGGAAATGCATAAAAAGCCAGCTGTGGTTAAGAGTAATGATAGTATAGAAAAGAAACCGGAATTGAGTAATAATAATTTGAATAGTGAAATACCTTCAGCAGCGCCAAAGAGAGAGGCGAAACCTGTCGTAGAGGTTAAGGAAAAGGTTGTTGAGGTGGCTGTGGAAACGGTTATTGATAATAGTAATCCTATTAAAGAGGTGGTGGATATAAATAAAACCTACGACCAGCGTCAAGCTGATGATAGGTCGGGTGTATTCCGTCTTAATGATAATGCAACGCTATCTGGTCCAAAAGTAGTTGGTAAGGTTGATTTAAGCTCTTTCCAGAAGAAAAATGAGCCTAAAAAATCTAATGAAAAAGATAGAAAACGTAAACGTATCAAAAAGGATACTAAGGTTGATGTTAATAATCCTAAATTTGCTTCGGGAGACCAAAATAAGCAGGGGGGGGCTAAGGCGCAAGGTGATAATAAGAATAAGCCAGGAACTCCACAAAATAGGCCCAATAAACCAAATGGTGGACCCGGTGCTCGACCTAATCAAGGTGGGCAACAGGGTGGCCAAAACCGTAACCAGCGTCAGGATAATAATAAAAAGAATCGCAAAGGTGGTAAGCCATCGCCAATTATTAAACCTGAGATAACCGATGAAGAGGTACAAAAGCAGATAAAGGATACTTTGGCACGTCTTACGGCTAAAGGTGCAGATAATAAGAGAGGAGCTAAACACCGTAAGGATAAGCGTGATGCTGCTACGCAGAAGGCATTCCAAGAGATGGAGCAGCAGGAGCAGGATAAGAATACGCTAAAAGTTACAGAGTTTGTGACAGTTAGTGAGTTGGCGCAGATGATGGAAGTACAGGTGACGCAGGTTATCACTGCATGTATGAATCTAGGGTTAATGGTATCTATTAATCAACGATTAGATGCGGAGGCTCTTGTTGTTGTTGCGGAAGAGTTTAACTATAAAGTTGAATTTGTATCGGTAGATATTCAAGAGGCTATTGCTACAGATGAAGATAACGAAGATGATATGGAGTCTCGCCCACCGATTGTTACGGTTATGGGACACGTAGACCATGGTAAGACCTCTTTACTTGACTTCATTCGTAAAGCAAATGTTATTGCCGGTGAGGCAGGTGGAATAACACAGCATATTGGTGCATATAGTGTAACCATTGAGGATGGTCGTAAGATTACGTTCCTTGATACGCCTGGTCACGAAGCTTTTACCGCTATGCGTGCTCGCGGAGCCTCGGTTACTGACGTTGCTATCATTGTTATTGCAGCAGATGATAGTGTGATGCCACAAACTATTGAGGCGATAAATCATGCTTCAGCAGCAGGCGTACCTATAATATTTGCTATTAATAAGATAGATAAAGCAGGTGCTAATCCTGATAAGATAAGAGAGCAATTAGCAGCTATGAATTATCTTGTTGAGGATTGGGGTGGAAAATATCAATGTCAAGAGATTTCTGCTAAGAGCGGATTTAATGTTGACGAACTACTGGAGAAAGTTATTCTTGAGGCGGATATTTTAGAGTTAAAAGCTAATCCAGATAAGAAGGCTGTTGGTACAGTTGTAGAATCATCTCTGGATAAAGGACGTGGATATGTAACAACGTTATTAGTGCAGAGCGGTACTTTACGCGTAGGAGATGTAATGCTTTCAGGAGTGTGTACGGGTCGCGTAAAGGCGATGTTTAATGAGCGTGGTAAGCGTATTGAAGAGGCTACGCCATCAACTCCAGTATCTGTATTAGGTCTAAATGGTGCTCCGCAGGCTGGTGATAAGTTTAATATCATGGACGATGATAAGCAGGCACGTGATATAGCAAATAAACGTCAGCAGTTACAGCGTATTCAAGGTCTTAAGACGCAGAAACATATCACTCTTGATGAAATTGGTCGACGCATAGCGATTGGTAACTTCCAGGAGTTGAATATCATTGTTAAGGGTGACGTGGATGGTTCGGTAGAGGCATTAACTGACTCGTTAATTAAGCAGTCGCATGCAGAGGTGCAGGTTAATGTTATCCATAAGGCAGTAGGGCAGATTTCGGAGAGTGATGTCCTATTAGCTGCAGCCTCGAATGCTGTTATTATCGGTTTCCAAGTGCGTCCATCGGTAGCAGCGCGTAAGCTTGCAGAGAAAGAGGAGATAGAGATACGTTTATATTCTATTATCTATGATGCAATCAACGAAATAAAGAGTGCTATTGAAGGAATGCTTGCTCCTACCTATAAAGAGAATATTGTTTGTTCGGTTGAGGTTATGGAGGTATTCAAGATTAGCAAGGTGGGTAGCGTAGCAGGTTGTATGGTTCGTGAGGGTAAGATAACGCGAAATACACTGATACGTATCATTCGCGATGGTATTGTTATATATACCGGCAAGTTAGGTTCACTAAAACGTTATAAGGATGATGTCAAAGAGGTTTATACAGGTCTCGAATGTGGTCTAAATATAGAAAATTTCAACGATATCAAAGCTGGTGACATTATTGAGGGTTACGAACAGATAGAGATTAAGCGCACATAATAAAGGAAGAGGCCGTCCCGAATTATTTCGAGGCGGTCTTTTTTATTAGAAATTTGTATCAAAATTCAGTTTTGGTGCTTCGTGATGAGTATAAAACGGAGCGTACTTATGTACGTGAGTATTTAGTCGACCCTTAAAAAAGGTTGACTGAACTGATAATCACAGATTTAGCTTTTGTGGTGATTTTTGTTTTCTACCAGCTTTTTCAGTTTTATAGCTAAAGTCTGGCAATATTTTCGCTTTTGGCTGGCGCTTTTGGTCTCTATCTCACTTCGGAGTAAACCCGCTACACTAAAGCGAGATAAAACCCAAATGCACTCAGCCAAAACCAAAAATCTTCGCCAGCCTTTTTTAAGGGTCGACTATTTATGCGATTCAGGAAGTGACAAAAATGTTTTTGAGACAATTTCTTTTTTTCAATAGGTAGGTGCACTTGGTAGACGTAACCCGAAAAGATTTTCAAATAATAAAACCATAGGTTTGGAGTATTAGCCGATTTTTATTATTTTTGCACATTATTAATATTAGATGGGAGAGGATAATTATATATCAAATCGTGCTCAAAATAGTAGACGTATAGTTAAAAATACGTTGATGCTTTATATTCGAACATTTTTTATAATGTTAACGGGTTTATACACTTCACGTGTTATTCTTGAGGCGTTGGGAGTAGAAGACTTTGGTATATATAATATCGTAGGAGGTGTTATCATCTTGTTTACATTTCTAAATAGTGCTTTATCGTCGGCTGTTCAGAGATTTTTAAATTTTGAGCTTGGCAGGAAAAAATTTGACGTGGTTAAGCGTATTTTAAATGTTGGGATTACAATACATATCGCTATAGCTATAGTAATCTTTATTTTGGCGGAAACGGTCGGTTTATGGTTTGTACGTAATGAGCTAAATATACCTCCATCGCGAATGAATAGTGCTCTGATGGTATATCATATATCTGCCATCACTACATGCGTGAATATTATAACTATTCCATATAACGCAAAGATTATAGCATATGAGAAGATGACTTTCTTTGCATATATAGGTATTGTTGAGGCTTTTATGAAGTTACTTATTGCTTTCTTGTTGGCTAATTTTTCAACAGATAGGCTTGAGGGATATGCTCTATTGCTTTTTTGCGTATCGGTTGTCTTATTTATTGCCAATTTCGTATATTGCAGAAAGACTTTTTCGACAAGTGGATATTCATTATTTTGGGATAAGAATCTATACAAGCAAGTTATATCTTTTTCTGGTTGGAGCTTATTGGGAAGTGTTGCAAACATGAGTGCTGGTCAGGGAATAAATGTTTTACTTAATATGTTCTATGGGGTAACAATAAATGCTGCAGTTGGTATTACTAATCAAGTATATTCGTCTATTCTCTCATTTGTAGGTAATTTTCAGACCGCGTTTCGTCCTCAGATTGTGAAATCATACTCTAATGGCGAGGTGGATTATTTGAAAGGATTGATAAATACAACCGCAAAGCTCTCGTTTGTCTTACTGTTCATCATTGCTTTCCCAATAGGTCTAAATATCGACTTTATACTCGATATATGGCTGGTTGAGGTACCTCAATATACAAACAATTTTATTCAATTAATAATTATTTATGCTCTAATAGAGGTATTCTCGGCTCCTATTTGGATGTTAGTTCAAGCAACAGGCAGAATACGTAATTACCAAATAATAATCAGTTCGCTAATATTTTGTAATTTAGTACTCTCTTATATTTTTCTAAAGTCCGATTATCCTCCTGTGGTAGTGTATAATATAAAGGTTCTTTTGGCAATATGTTATTTGATAGTTAGATTAATGTTTTTAAAGAGGATACTAAATCATTCACTGCGTTATTATATCTTTAAGGTAATATTACCAACGTTATTGATTTCGGTAGCTGTTGCGTTACCTATTACCTTTTTAGTAAGTGAGTTGAGTGATATATATAAACTGTTAATATCAATAGTGTTATTTATTCCTGTATACGCTTTGGTTGTATATGCATTATTGTTGAGTAAAGGGCAAAAAGAGGAGGTTAAACTATGGCTAATGATAAGAAAAGCAAAAAGATAGCTATAATATCTATCAATAAATATTCTATCCATATGAACTATGGAGCTGCATTGCATAGTTATGCTTTTCAGCAGGTGCTTGATGATATGGGCTATGATAATGAGATAGTGGATTACAAGCCCACTTTTATGCATAAATATAATTTGAAATTTCCGATACTTAATGCTTTGAGGAGGGGGAAGATAGATGCTATTGTTAAGTGGCTACTATTTATGTTTGATAACTTACGTAAGTATAATAAGTTTCAGCACTTTTTTAAATCAGAGTGCCGCTTTACTGAAAAGGTATATGATAATAGTAATGTAAATGAGTTAGCTGCTTTGGGGTTTGGTGCATATATCTGCGAGAGTGATGTTATATGGAAAATAACAAGTACCAAAGGGTTTGAAAAAGGATTTTTCTTGGATTTTGAAGCAGCGAAAAAGAGCAAACGTATTGCCTATGCACCAACTTTGGGACGTGATGCGCACAAATATGCCGATGATTATCGAAGATTGTTAAAAGATTTTGACTATATCTCAACGCGCGAGAAAAATGGAGCTCAATTTTTATCGCAACTGCTTGGTAGGGAGGTTGATTTTGTTCTTGATCCAACTCTATTGCTTAGTAGTGATGATTATTTAAAAGTGGCAGTTAGGCCTAAAGAGCAAGGATATGTACTACTATATAATTGCATGTGTAATGACTCAAATATGATTAAAAACGCGCGTCGTGTGGCTGCGAAAAAGGGTTTGCAGATAATAGAGGTTAGTGCTTACCATGGAAATAGAATACGATACAATCATAAAGTGAAAGACTCTATTGGTATAGAGGAGTTCTTGGGCTACTTTGCGCATGCGGAATATGTTATATGTAATGCATTCCATGGGGCATGTTTCTCCATTATATTTCAAAAGGAGTTTTGTCTATTTCAGAGAGATGAGTCGGATTACAGAATGGATAATCTCGTTGAGGCGCTTGGTGTCGGAGATGTTTTTATTAGGAGAGAGGATAGTGATTGTGAAGTGGAACTTTTTACCGATAAGATAGATTATATTGCGGTGAATAAAAGATTAAATATATTAAAAGAGAGGTCGTATAACTATATAACTAAATCGTTGGAATAATGAATATAGCATTGATTTTTGCAGGAGGTGCAGGCGTTAGAATGAATGCCAAAACTCGCCCTAAACAGTTTTTAGAGCTGAATGGAAAACCAATAATAATCTATACTCTTGAGGTATTCGAGAAACATCTAAATATAGATGGAATAGTGGTAGTGTGCATTGAAGAGTGGATTCCATATCTCAATAGGTTAATAGAGAAATATGAGATTACCAAAGTTAAATCTGTTGTTGCTGGAGGTGATACAGGGCAGTTATCTATATATAACGGACTGGTTGCGATAAGTGATATGTACGATGACAATACAACGGTGTTGATACATGATGGGGTTAGGCCATTAATAGATGAAAAGACTATATCTGATAATATTGAGGTGGTTAAGGAGTGTGGCTCGTGCATTACATGCATCCCAACAACTGAAACGTTTATTGTAAAAGAAGTTAGTGGATTTTTGACTATTCCAGAACGAGATAACTCTCTTGTAGCACGCGCGCCGCAGAGTTTTATCCTGAAAAATATAGTATCGGCGCATCAAAAAGCTATAAGTGAAGGGCGTAGTGATTTTATTGACTCATGCTCATTGATGAACCATTACGGATATAAATTATCTACCACCATAGGTTCAATGGAGAATATTAAGATTACAACACCAACCGATTTTTTCATCTTTAGAGCCTTATCAGAGGTGCGAGAGAATAATCAAATTTTTGGATATTAGTATGTCATATCATAATAAAATAGTTCAGAAGGATTTGGAGGAGATAGTAGCCTCTTCCTCGTATCTCAATGCTTTGATGGGTAAGAGTGTATTAGTGACAGGAGCAACGGGTATGCTTGCCACCTATATAATATACACTTTATGCCATTTGAATAGAATACGAGGTTTTAATATTAAAATCATTGCTCTTGCGCGCTCCGAGGCTAAGATGAAAGAGCGTTTTGGAGAGATGGTTGATAACATATTATATCAAGATGTTTGTGATGATATTTCCTATGTTAATGAGAAGATAGATTATATATTTCATCTTGCAAGTTCGGCAACACCACATGCTATTGTAAATAATCCTATTGATATTATTAGAAGTAATACAATTGGCACAATCAATATTTTTGAGTTAGCGAGAAAGAGTGGTGCCAAGGTACTATTTGCCTCTACACGCGAAGTGTATGGAGCTGTGAGTCCAGAGATAAAATCTATCGAAGAAGAGACAATGGGGGTTTTAGATAGCATGGATATTAGAAGTTCATATCCTATGAGTAAACGAATGGCGGAAACGATATGCAGCTCTTATGGTGTTGAGTATGGCGTTAGCTTTGTTATAGCGCGAATAGCTCATGTGTATGGGGCGTTGATGAATATAAATAATGACGGCCGTGTAATGGCAGATTTTATATCTGATGCTGTAAATGGTCGAGATATAGCACTAAATAGTAGTGGCGAGGCTATACGTTCATTTTGTTATGTAACAGATGCCGTTCGAGCTCTCTTCTTAATGCTTTTAGCTGGAGATGATAATGCAGTTTATAATTTATCCAATGAGAGAGAGCCTCTATCTATATTGGATTTAGCAAGAGTTGTGGTCAAAACGCGTGAAGAACTCAACTTAGGAGTTACATATCGAGAGATTAGCGATAGCGAACGCCGTGGATATGTTAAGTTTGAACGTGTTGAGTTAGATACATCGAAGTTAGAAGGGTTAGGATGGAAACCTGTCGTTGGTTTATGTGATGGTATTAGTAGGGTGGTAAAGAGTTTTATTGATTAGTTTATGAGAGAGTTGTCGATATCGGAGTTGCGAAAAATAGAGTTAGATATACTTTTAACTGTTCATAATTTCTGCGAGGAGCGTGGTATAAGGTATTCATTGGGAGGTGGAACGCTTTTGGGAGCCGTTCGCCATAAGGGGTTTATCCCTTGGGATGATGATGTTGATATAATGATGCCACGACCTGATTACGAGCGTTTTATAAAGGAATTTAACGGATATGATGAGAGCTTAATATGTGGATGTTTTGAACTATACCCACATTTTACATTTCCATTCATGAAGCTATATGATAAACGAACAGTTCTTAAAGAAGAAGGAGTTTTATACCCTTTAGGGGTTAATATCGATATTTTTCCTATTGATGGTGTGCCTGAAAAGTATAGTAAACACATTGCTAATGTTCATATTATTAAGCGATTAATCCACTTTAATAGTGCTATGATGGATTGGAGTAGGGGAGTGAAGAGAGTTGTTTTTACACTCTTCGCTAAAGTACTATCAATATCTTTCCTTCAGAAAAAGTGTAAGAGGTTGCTCTTGAAGTATGATTATAATAACTCTGCGTACGCGGGGGCCATAACAGGGTGTTATGGAGAGCGGGAGGTGCATTCAAAGAGTATATTTGAGGATTATATCACTTTAGAATTCGAAGGGGAAGGATTAAAGGTAATAAGTAGCTATGATACATATCTAAAACAGCATTATGGAAACTATATGCAGCTACCTCCAAAGGATAAGCAGGTGTCTCCGCATAATTTGAAGGCTTGGGTATTATAGAGGTTTGAGCGCACAGATTCTTAAGTTGTAACCAATTGTAATACAGGTAATCAATAGTTACACAAACGTACTAACTGATTGTTAGCATAGTAATAATTTTGTCAATAGTCCTTATTATAAATGTTTTTAGTATCTGCATTAACGAGCGTTTTTCTTTTTTAGGTTTATGATAATGATTAATATTTAGCTTGTCTATTTCATTAATAATTCTTGAATACAAATAGATAGTACTGGATAATTGAGTCTTTATTTCAGTATCTTTTTTTATATTCATATCTTGTGTATGTTCACTCTCCCCCATATATCTCTGTTTAGCAAGAACTTTGCTGCAAAGATAATCAGTTTAAGTCGTAGATTCCAATTATATCATATAAGGAATACCTTACAAAATTATTTTCTGTAGAAAATATTGTTCGTGCACTGTTTTTGTATTGATTAATATTGAAATATTAATACTATGAGACGAATAAATATTATATTAATTGTTTTTTCTGCTTTTCTACTTTTATCGTGCCGTGGACAGAAGAGTAGTGCAAAACAATTTGTGACACCTGTAAAGGTATCGGAGGCGATAAGTTTAGAACATGTAAATTACTCTTTTCCTGCTCTTGTTGAGTCGCGTGAAATGGTAAATCTCGCTTTTAAAGTAGGTGGTGAGGTTATTACGATTAATGCCGATGAGGGCGAGAATGTGCAAAAAGGAGAAGTTGTGGCTGTTATTGATGATAAGGATTATCGATTAGCTTTTGAGGCTGCAAAGGCGGCATATATTAAAAGCTCTTCTCAGTTAGATAGGTATAAGCGATTGATTCAGCGTGGAGCTATATCTCAACAGGAATATGAGGCAATAAAGGCACTATACACTTCTGACAAAGCAGCCTATGATAACGCGCAGAATACCCTTAAAGATACTAAATTATATGCCCCATTTAACGGTGCTAT
>CAYIZU010000031.1:11035-14266 GCA_964367795.1 uncultured Rikenellaceae bacterium
CTATTGAACGTAAATATGTGGATACATATCAACGTGTGCAGCCGTCGGAGACAATATTTACTATTGTTAATCCTATGTTGTTAGATATGCGTTTTACACTTTCAGAACAACAATTACACTTAATTAATACTCCTAATAAAACATTATATGTAACTTTTGAAACATATCCAAATATGCGTTTTAATGCTGTTATTGATAAGTTTATTAAGACATCCGTTGGGGGTAGTTATCCAGTGACTGTAATAATTGATGATAGTGAATTTTCGCTATCTAAATATGATATAAAACCGGGATTTTCAGCCACGGTCTTTCTTGATGTTCGTAATGAAAACAGTAAAGGGCAGGTGAAAATACCTATCACGGCACTTGCGGAAGATGAGATAAATAAAAGGCACTACGTGTGGTTATATAACTCAACTGATGGCGTAGTTAAAAAGAGATACGTCACCTCTGGAGCTCTTTTAGGAACCGATGATATAACAATAACTTCAGGTATCGCAGCGGGCGATAGAGTGGTGTCGGCTGGTGTTTACTCTCTGAAAAATAATCAAAAAGTAAAATTAATTGACAACTAATGAATATAGCATCATTTTCTATATCGAATAAAAAGGTGATTTTCTTTTTTCTCTTTGTCCTTGTGGTGGGTGGTGTTACGGCATTTGGCAGATTGGGAAAAAAAGAGGATGCCCCTTTTGCTATTAAGCAGGCTATGATAATGGTTAGCTACCCTGGAGCATCACCACAAGAGGTTGAGCGCATTATAACCGAGGTGGTAGAGCGAGAGGTGCAGACGTTACCCTATCTGTATAAAATAAACTCATACTCTTATTTCGGATTTGCTAAAATATCGGTTGAACTTCAACCCTACACCCCAACCGACGAGGTACAGGAGATGTGGGATATTCTAAGGAGAAAAATATTAAACATAATACCATCACTACCTTCAGAAGCTACTATTATGGTTAATGACGATTTTGGTGATGTGTATGGTATATACTATGCTCTCACCGCCGATAGGGGATATAGCTATGAGGAGATGCGTATGTGGGCAATGAAGATAAAGAATGGAATTAACTCCATAGATGGGGTGCAAAGAGTAACCCTTTCAGGAGAACAAACCCCAATTATTAATGTGAAAATATCACTCTCAAAGTTAGCAAATCTTAAGCTGTCGCCAACCTCTATAATGCAAAGCATATCATCACAGAATAAGGTTGTTGCCCCCGGAAGTATTACAACCGATGAAATGCAAATTGATTTGTATGCTTTAGGAACTTATCAGACTGTTGAAGATATTGCCCAGCAGATAATAACTACACCATTGGGAGGACAACTTAAATTGTCAGATATTGCAGAGGTTAGTGAGGGGTATAAGGAACCAGCCTCTTCTTATCTTTTTGTTAATAGAAATAGATCGATAGGTATAGGTGTGGCCGTGGCGAGCGATAGGGACGTAGTTGCTACTGGTGTTGGTATTAATAACTTTTTAGAGAACTATAAAGAGAGTCTACCTGCTGGATTAGAGTTAGTATCTTTGTATCCAGGAGATGTTATTGCTCGTGAAGCCAATAATACCTTTGTTATGAACCTTATAGCATCGGTATTTATTGTGATAGTTATATTGATGTTCGTGATGGGTGTTAGGGCAAGTATTCTTATTGGTAGTTCAATAATTTTTGCAATAGGAGGTACACTTTTTTTAATGGAATATTTCGAGGCTGGATTGAATCGTACCTCTCTTGCCGGTTTTATTATAGCTATGGGTATGCTTGTTGATAATGCCATTGTCGTCACCGATAACGCTATGGTCAACATGAAACGCGGCATGAATAGGCGTGATGCATTAATAAAAGGGGCAACTGCGCCCCAATGGGGGTTGTTAGGTGCTACCATGATAGCTATTTTCTCTTTTTTGCCCCTTTTTACAGCTAAGGCATCGGTTGCGGAGATTGTAAAGCCACTTTTCGTTGTTGTTGCAATATCTTTGGCTCTTAGCTGGGTCCTTGCATTAACACAGACCACAGCAATGGGAGACCTAATGCTGAAAAATAGAGGCGGTGATGATGGTGAGCCATACAATAATAGATTTTACCGTTGGTTTGATAGCTTTATGAGTCGCGTAATAGCCAATAGATGGTTAACCGTTGGGGTTGTTGTTGCGCTTTTCTTTGCGTCAATGTATCTCTTTTCTCGCCTACCACAAAATTTCTTCCCATCACTTGATAAAGAGTATTTCCGCGCAGATTGTATTTTCCCAAGTGGATATAGTATTGATTATGTGCGAGAAGATATGGCAGAGATAGAGGATTACCTTCTATCGCAGCCTATTGTTAAAAGGGTATCAACAACTTTCGGAGGTTCACCTCCTCGATACTATCTTGTTAGTGCATCCTACGGTCCAATGCCTAATTATGCTAATATTCTTATTGAGTTACATACGAAAGACTCAACAATTGCCGTCGAGGAACGTTTTAATGGCTATGTACGTGAAAACTATCCAAACATAACATTGCGCTCGGCACTGTTTAAAGTATCGCCAGTTCCAGATGCCGAGATAGAGTTGGGGTATATGGGTGATAATATAGATACTTTAACACTCTTAACATCACGAATAAAAGAGATAATGATGGCAAGTGGTGAGGTGGACCAGGTACGTAGTAGTTGGGGTAATATGGTAGGGGTAATATCTCCGGCCTATTCTCAAGATAAGGGAGAGCGAGTGGGTGTTAGCAGGCAATCAATGGTTCAGAGTCTTTCAATAGCGACGGAAGGGTTGACACTTGGAGCTTTTAGACGAGGCGATCAGTTATTACCAATAATGTTGAAAGATGAAAATGATAATAATCTAAAGTTAGAAGATATAGCCAATATTCCACTATTTTCAACATCTGGTGTGGTTCTGCCTTTGGGGCAGGTGACGGATAGCATCGTTTTCGGATTCAACTATGAAGAGATACGCAGATATAATAGGCGTCGTATTATGTTCGCACAGGCGGAACCAATGCGAGGAGTTAATGCAAAGGGGGCATTCATTAAGATACATGATAAGGCGAGTAAGTTATCAGTTCCTAATGGGTATGAATTTGTTGTGAGAGGAACTGAAGAGAGTCAAGTTGACACAAATAAGGCTTTAGCGGCACAAATGCCTATAACGGGCATTTTAATATTAACAACTTTAATACTCCTTTTCCGCTCGTATAAGAAACCGATACTTTTATTACTAATGATACC
>CAYIZU010000032.1:0-13963 GCA_964367795.1 uncultured Rikenellaceae bacterium
TAATGTGCAACTAACAACGCGTACTGATTATGAGAGTGATGAGTATATAAAAATAATAGAGGATGTTTCAACTCTTTCAGAAAAATTATACTCTATTGAGAGTGTGAATTATAATGAGGAGGTTGAACGTTGCCTTGTTGGTTTAGGCTTTGAAAGGAGCGACTTCACTCGCCCTACAAGTGAATTTAGTGGCGGATGGCGTATGCGTATTGAGTTGGCAAAGTTATTACTTCAGAAGCCAGATTTACTACTTCTCGATGAGCCAACCAATCATCTTGATATTGAGAGTATTCAGTGGTTTGAAGAGTTTTTAATAAATAGCCCGATGGCAGTGATGGTTATATCGCATGATAAGGCTTTTGTTGATAATATCACCACGCGAACCATTGAGATAACCATGGGGCGTATATATGATTATAAGGTTAATTACTCTCACTATCTTACTCTACGTGCTGAACGTAGGCAACAACAGGTGGCTGCGGCCGAGAATCAACGTAAGATGATAGCCGAGAATATGGAGTTTATAGAACGCTTTAAGGGGACATATTCCAAGACTAATCAAGTGCAGTCGCGTGTTCGTATGTTAGAGAAATTACAGATTATCGAGGTGGATGAAGAGGATAAGTCGGCATTGAATCTGAAATTCCCTCCTGCACCACGCTCTGGTAGCTATCCAGTCATTGCTGATGGAGTAAGTAAGTCATACGATGATAAGTTAGTATTTAAAGGGGCAGGATTCACAATAGCACGTGGTGATAAGGTGGCATTCGTTGGACGTAATGGCGAGGGAAAGAGTACCATGATAAAGGCAATAATGAACGAGATAGATTTTGAAGGTAATTTGCAATTGGGGCATAATGTCAAAATTGGTTATTTTGCACAGAATCAGGCCTCTATGCTGGAGGAAGATATTACGGTTTTTAAAACGGTTGATGATGCCGCCGTAGGGGATATTCGCACAAAGATACGTGATATACTAGGTGCTTTTATGTTTGGAGGTGATGCATCGGATAAGTATGTAAAGGTGCTATCGGGTGGAGAACGAACTCGATTGGCGATGATAAAGCTACTTCTTGAGCCCGTCAATTTACTCATTCTCGATGAACCAACAAATATACTAAAAAGTGCTCTTCTCGATTTCGACGGAACACTCATAATTGTATCGCACGATCGTGATTTCCTTGATGGATTGGTTACTAAAGTTTATGAGTTTGGAGGAAAGAAAGTTACGGAGCACCTCGACACAATATACGAGTTCTTAAATAAGAAAAAAATGCTCAACCTTAATGAATTAGAGAAGAAAAAGAGATAAATATGGATTTGGCTAAATTTAAACCTATTGTCCCTAATGGATTGGAGTTTTATGTTGAGACCTATGGGTGTCAAATGAACTCTAATGATACGGAGGTAGTTGTTTCAATATTGAAAAATGAGGGTTATACCTATACGAAAGAGCTATCAAGGGCGGATGTCGTTTTGGTTAACACCTGCTCGGTAAGAGATAATGCCGAACAGCGAGTATGGGGACGATTAGGGGAGTTTACTCATTACAAAAGAGCTAAAAAATCGCTTGTTGTGGGAATTCTTGGCTGTATGGCAGAGAGGCTCAAAGAGGATGTTATAACTAAGCGCGATTTAGTAGATATAGTGGTTGGACCTGATGCTTATCGTACATTACCGCAGCTAATAAAAGCAGCTCGAGAGGGTAAAAAGGGGGTAAGTGTTGAGTTGTCAACAATTGAGACTTATGATGATATAGAACCAGTGAGATTAGACGAGAATGGTGTTAGTGCTTATATCTCAATAATGCGTGGATGTAATAATATGTGCTCATACTGTGTTGTGCCATACACTCGAGGAAGAGAGCGCAGTAGAGACCCTAAAACAATAATTTCAGAGGCTAAAGCTATCTTTGATAGTGGTTATCGTGAGGTAACGCTACTTGGGCAAAATGTTAATTCGTATCAAGTGGGAGATATTGATTTTCCTCTTTTAATTGAGGAGGTTGCTAAAGTGTCGCCTCTCTTACGCGTGCGATTTGCTACTTCACACCCTAAAGATTTAAGTGATAAGTTAATAGATACAATCGCCGGATATCCCAATATTTGTCGTGCTATTCATCTACCTGCTCAGTCGGGGAGTAGTAGGATGTTGAAGATAATGAATCGTAGATACACTCGTGAGTGGTACTTAGAGCGTATTGCTAAGATAAAAGAGGCCATGCCAGAGTGTGCTATAACAACAGATTTAATAGCTGGCTTTTGCACTGAAACGGAGGAAGATCACCAACAAACATTGTCCTTAATGCGTGAAGTTGGATATGAATTTGCATTTATGTTTAACTACTCTGAGCGTCCCGGAACAAAAGCAGCCGGTTCTATGCCCGACGATGTGCCACAGGAGGTTAAGACACGTAGATTAACAGAGATAATAAATCTACAAGGTGAATTGTCGCATGAGAGTAACAAACGTAATGTAGGAAAGCGATTTGAGGTACTTATAGAGAGTGTCTCAAAGAAATCTGCTACACAACTCAATGGACGTACATCGCAGAATAAAATGGTTGTATTTGATGGCGAGGGGCATAAACCTGGTGAGTACGTTACAGTTGAAATTGAGCGGTGTACTCCTGCCACATTAATTGGGCGTATTGTGTAGGGGCATTTCCGAACGTGTATAGATTAGCCTATTTATGTCATGACCATTTTCAGATGCTATTTTCAATAACTTTGCTTTAACATCTGCAGATATGGTTGGCGTTCGTGAAAGAAGCCAGAGGTATCCCGGTTTTCCTCCAGATACAACAGCTACGGAATAATTTTCATCCACATAAACGACCCAATAGTTACCACTTGTCAATGGGAAGAATGATACTTTAAGATGGTTTGGAGTATCAGTTCCTTTTGCTCTGCCGTTGGCTGACTTCCACTTTTTAGATTTTGTGCTATAGCCCTTATTTAATACCTTTACAATGCCGTTGCTTTTAAGAGTATAGGTTGCAGTTACATCTATCATATTACGCTGAAATCGGTTGTCTATTCGCGCTACTTCATACCATAATCCCATATATTTTTCAATGTTAAAATTGGGAATAGGACTAAAGCTAATGCGTTGTGCATTGACCATTAAGAACATTATTGTAAATGCTATTGATAAGTATAATTTCATGATTTAGATATTTTTATTAGAATTCACCTATAGGGGAGTTCTAAAAACTGCTTTTATGTGATGCGCTTTGATGGTTTAGGATTTTTGTGATTTAAAAAATCAGCCTTTAGTGGTTCTAAAGGTCGATTTTATAAACCCGCAAAAATATAAATCAGCGAAGATGCAGCGCGTGAAATGAGTTTTTAGAAGTTCCCTATATCTATAATCCTCAAAAATTATACCTATGGGAGTATTGTATTGATAAATTGAGAAAATACGGGTGTGAAAGGGTAGTGTGGCTGTGTCTTGAAACCAAGAACCTCTGTTGCACTATCTCCCCAAAAGGCTATCTGATTATCCACTGGAATAATCTCATCCTGCATGTTAATTATTGCCACTCTCCATAGTTTTTTATCTTCTGCTGTTACCTCACTATTTTTAAATGTATTACCTAATAGCTCAAGAGCCTTAATCTGCTCATTAAACGAAAGTTTTGAGGGTGTGAAATATTTTATATTGCCACCACACATTCGCTTGTTAAATGTGTTGATACCCTCTTTGCCTATTGATTTAACAGTGAAATTAAAAACCTTTGAAGGTATGCCGAAGTGGTCATTTATTGGCTGCAAGGTTCCACAAACAGCAATTGTTACCTCCATTTTTGGTAGCTGCTCTAAAAAAGTGTGAGCCACCGCAACACCAAACGAATGGGCTATAAGGGCGTACTTCTCGTACTCCATAATGTTTGTAATTGCTTCAACGGGAAAATTTAAATCAGTGTAGTCGTAGATGAATAATATGTCCCATCCTTTAGGACGGAAATTTGTTAGCGATTCAGGAGATAACGACCATCCTGCAAAAAATATCAATAGTGATTTACCACCTTCATTTGTAATTAGTTGACTTTTCATATTAGCTCTTTTTTCGTCTTACTCTAAAAATACCATTTTCACGCCATATAAGTATTGCAGCAAAGATTGTTGCTATACCATCAGATATAGGAAAAGAGTACCATATCCCATCCAAATCCCAAAATGTTGGAAGAACCATCACAAGTGGTATTAGAAATATTACTTGTCTCATGATGCTTAACATGATGGCATATGATGCTTTACTCACCGCCATGTAATACTGCGAAACAACTATCTGTAAGGCAATGACAGGGAATAGTATAGAACATAAACGTAAACCCCTTATTACCATATCTGTCATGATAGGTTCACTATTTCCAATAAATAAAAATGTTAATGGCTTAGGTGCTAATTGAAAAAGTAAAAACCCTGCGATACATATAATAGTACTAACTTTTATACTTGTGAAAAGGGTTTCGCGAACGCGTTTCATTTTCTCTGCCCCATAATTGAATCCTATGATAGGCTGGGCTCCCTGGCATACTCCTAATACAACCATTATTACTATTGTGAGGTAGCTAATAATGACACCAAATGCACCAATAGCTATATCCCCACCATATTTTTTGAGTTGCACATTAACAATGAGCGCGACACAACTACTGGCGAAATTAACCGCAAATGGAGATATGCCTATTGAAATAATATTTCGAACTATACGCCTTTTAATTGCAAAATTTTCTAATCTAAAAGATATTGGCTTATTGCTTCCGATAAAATGAGATATAGCATAAACTGCACCGATAAACATTGATATTGCAGTTGCAATAGCCACTCCTTTTATACCCATATCAAATACGAATATAAATATTGGATCAAGAATAATATTTAATAATATTCCCACCACCACTACATACATTGACTTGCGTGGGTTACCTGTACCACGTATAACGGCACTTAATGAGAAACATAAGTTAGTAAAAACGCTTGCTGGAATAACAATATTCAGATACTCTTTAGCATATGGTATAGTATCAGGGCTACCACCAAATAGAGTTAGTAACTCGTCGAGATAGAGCATCGAGAAAAGTGTAAATATTGCCGAGATGATAAGTGTAAGCATGGGTACGTGGGCAAGAATATTACGAGCCCAATTATAATCCCCCTTGCCAAGAACTATTGATATACGAGCAGAGGCACCAACCCCAACGAGCGTTCCTATTGCGGCAACCATATTACTTATAGGCATTGTTAATGATAGTCCTGATATCGCAAGTACCCCAATACCATGACCTACAAATATACGGTCTACTATATTATATAACGATACAATTATAAGTCCTGTAATAGCTGGTATAGTAAATCTAATAAGTAATCTCTTTATGCTTTCAGTACCTAACTGTGAAGTCATTGCATCAGATTCCATCATACCTTTGTTTTGTTAAGTGTTGAATCCTTGATGGTGTTATAAATATCCTCTGTATTATAGCCACACTCACTAATAAGCTCTTCTACATGCCCGTGTTGTATTAGTCTGTCGGGTACACCTAATCGTTTAACACTTACACTATATCCATTATCGCCTATAAATTCTAATATGGCACTTCCCATACCCCCCATGAGAGCCCCATCTTCCACTGTTATGATACTATTAAATTCTTTACACACAGAATGTAGCATCTCATGGTCAAGAGGCTTAACAAAGCGTAAGTCTATATGTTTAACGGTAATATTTAACTCTTTTTCTGCTCGTCCAATAGCATCGATGGCTTTTTGCCCGATTGCACCAAACGAGATTAAGGCCATATCCTTACCCTCTTTAATCACTTTTGATTTACCCGTTGGAATAGGTGAAAGTATATTTCTCCAGTTGGTGTGTATACCCTTTGAGCGCGGATAACGTATAACATATGCCCCTTCACCACCCAAAGATGCACTGTACATCATATTGCGTAATTCGTGTTCGTCTATTGGGGATGCAATAACAATGTTTGGAATACATCTGAAAAATGATATGTCGTACAGCCCATGATGGGTAACCCCATCCTCTCCAACTATGCCAGCGCGGTCGAGGCAGAACACAACGTCTACACCTTGTAGTACAACATCATGGATAACATTATCATATCCTCGTTGCATAAATGAAGAGTATATATTACAGAAAGGAAGTAGGCCACTTGTTGCCATGCCACCTGAAAAGGTGACAGCATGCCCCTCTGCTATACCAACATCAAATACCCTGTCAGGCATCTCTTGCTGCATAATAGTCAGCGAGCAGCCCGTTGGCATTGCCGGAGTGATACCAACTATCTTACTGTTTATTTTTGCTAATTCCGTTATCGTGTGTCCAAATACATCTTGATAACGAAGTGGGGTAACCTCGTCTGGAACAACTCTCTCGCCTGTCTTTGCATCGAAAATACCCGGTGCATGCCATGCTGTTTGTTCGTCCTCGGCAGGTTTGTAGCCCTTCCCTTTAACGGTTCGTAAATGTAACAACTTTGGACCTTGTAAATCTCGCATATCCTCTAACACAGAAAGCACAGCCTTTATATCATTTCCATCAACAGTACCAAAATATCTGAAATTTAATGCCTCGAAAAGATTTCCAGAGCCAAGAAGTGAAGATTTTAACCCAGTCCAAAGCCTATGAACAAAACGCCCCATACCGGGTGAATTTTTCATAGCACTTTTGAGCTTAACCTTCATACTATTATATCGCTTTGAGGTAGTTATACGAAGAAGATACTCTTTAAGGGCACCTACATTGGGGTCGATGGATATATCATTGTCGTTAAGTATGACAAGAAGATCTTTCGCTAATACCCCTGCATTATTGAGCCCTTCAAAAGCAAGCCCCCCTGCTATTGAGCCATCACCAATAACGGCGACACATTTTCTACTTTCATTTTGTAACTGAGATGCAACATCCATCCCTAATGCAGCAGATATACTAACCGATGCGTGCCCTCCACCAAAAGCATCATAAACACTCTCGTCGCGTTTTGGAAAGCCACTAATCCCATTCTTCTTACGATTACTATCAAATCTATCTCGCCTACCAGTTAATATCTTGTGTGCATAAGCTTGATGTCCAACATCCCATACAATTTTATCATCAGGTGCATTGTATAGATAGTGCAATGCTACAGCTATTTCCACACAACCCAAACTGGAACCAAGGTGTCCAGGGTTCGACGAAAGCTTGCTGACAATAAATTCACGTAGTTCGCTACATAATTGAGGTAGCTCATTTTTTTGTAACTTTTTTAGGTCAGCAGGACTATTTATTCTATCTAATAACTCCATTTACTTTGCTCGGAAATATATTTGCATTGGAACACCCGAGAAGTCCCACTCCTCACGCATTCTATTCTCTAAGAAACGCCTATAAGGGTCGCGAATATATTGTGGAAGGTTAACAAAGAACGCAAACTGTGGTGTTGGAGTTGGTAGCTGCGTTGCATATTTTATTTTTATATATTTACCTTTTACCGATGGAGGAGGAGTTTGCTCAATGAGGGGTAATAGATACTCATTAAGTTTCGATGTTTGTATTTTTCGCGCTCTGTTATCATAAACCCTCATACACTCTTGTAGTACATCAAATATACGCTGCTTATTTATTACAGAGGTAAATACCATTGGAACATCATTAAAAGGTGCTAATTTCTCTTTTATTTTTTCGGTGAACTCCTTCATCGTGTTATTTCCCTTTTCAACCAAGTCCCATTTATTGACAACAATAACGCAACCTTTTCGATTTTTTACTATTAGATGAAAAATATTCATGTCCTGCGCTTCAACTCCATCTTTTGCATCAATCATTAAAACACAAACATCAGAACTTTCAATGGCACGCACAGAACGAAGCACAGAGTAGAACTCCATATCTTCCGACACTTTAGTCTTTTTTCGTAGACCCGCTGTATCTATTAAGTTGAAGTCAAATCCAAATTTATTATATCTTGTTGCGATTGAATCGCGCGTTGTACCTGCAATAGGTGTTACAATATTTCTATCTTCACCTAATAGAGCGTTTGTTAAAGAGGATTTACCAACGTTTGGTCGTCCAACAATTGTTATACGTGGGATTGTGTCGTCTAACTCTTCTATTGCCTCTTCACTACTGTTTAGTGCCGCTACAAGTTCATCAAGCACCTCACCAGTGCCACTTCCACTAAGAGAGCATACGCACATCGGCTCATCCATACCTAAGCTATAAAACTCGTGTGAGTCATATATTCTATCGTTATTATCAACCTTGTTAACCACAAGGATACACTTTTTAGGCGTTCGACGTAGCATATCCGCCATCATCATGTCTATATCCGTTATTCCAGTTGTTACGTCCACTACAAAGAGTATAACATTTGCCTCTTCGATGGCAAGGATAACCTGACGGCGTATCTCCTCTTCAAATTGGTCATCTGAATTAACTATGTAACCACCAGTGTCAATAACCGAGAACTCTTTACCATTCCACTCGCTCTTTCCGTAGTGCCTATCACGCGTTGTGCCAGCAACATCATTAACTATTGCCTGGCGCATACCTACTAATCTATTGAAAAGGGTGCTTTTTCCTACATTAGGACGACCCACTATTGCAACTATATTTCCCACCGTATCATCTTTTAATCCACAAAGATACGACAAATAAATGATATTTTAAAATATTTCTGTAAATTATTGATTCATACCTATTCTTTACCAAAAATATTCGCCAGCCTTTTTTAAGGGGCGACTAAATATGTGAAAAAAAAGAGTAGGTTAATATAAAAAATAAAAAAAAATCGCTATATTTGCAGACCTTAAGATGTATAATATTTAAAAACGAGATAAGATGGATAAAAAAATTAATCACCAGGAGGATCCTGAAGCACAGATTGAAAATGCCCTTGGTAAGGGGGAGCAATTTATTGAAAAGAACGGTAAGCGCATGCTTATAGCCCTATGTGTTGTAGTTATACTCATAGGAGGATACTTTGGATATGAGCAACTTATTCGTGCCCCTAAAGAGGTGAATGCTGAGATGGCTATGTTTGGTGCACAGAAGGCTTTTGCTAATGAGGAGTTTACAGTGGCTCTTAATGGAGATGATAACACAACGGGTTTTTTAGAGATTGCTAAAAATTATGGCGCCACGCCATCGGGAAATGTTGCTAATCACTATGCAGGTATCTGCTACTTAAAAAATGGCGAGTATCAAAATGCAATAAACTCTTTAGAGAAATATTCGGATGTAGCGACTAAAGAGGCAGGTATTATCAATGCACAGAATAAAGGGCTTATTGGTGATGCTTATATACAACTTGGAAATAAAGATATGGCTATTAAGTTTTATGATATGGCTGTTCAGAAGTCAGATAATGAATTAACAGCTCCATACTACCTGCATAAATTAGGCGGTGTATACTTATCTCAAGGTAATAACACTAAGGCAATCGAGTGCTATGAGACAATAAAAACAAAATACTACACCTCAATGCAAGCACGTGACATTGATAAATATATTGGTGCAGCTAAAAAATAATACCATTCACTTAAATAAATGAAGATTACAAGGGGGGGGGAGTTCTTTAAACGGAACTCCCCCTAAACAAAATATTAAAGCAATGAAACGAAACATAAAATTATCATAATTTTTTGCTGAGTTACATACGACAAGAGAAAAACAAATTATAAACGTATGAAAAATAAAAATTTATCAAATTTTGAATTTGAACTTCCCGAAAGAGATGATTTTACAATAGGCGTAATTGCTGCAACATGGAATTCGCAGGTCACAGATGCCCTACTTGATGGAGCCTTATCGCTACTTAAAGAGCAAGGTATAGAAGATATAATTGTTAAACGTGTTCCTGGAGCTTATGAGTTGACAATAGCGGCAGATTTGATGATTAGTTATACTGATGTAGATGCTGTTATAGTGTTAGGTGCAATAGTACGTGGAGAGACCCCTCATTTCGATTTTATTGCGCAAGGTGTGACTCAAGGCATTAACTCTGTATCGGTAAAATATTCAACACCTGTGATATTTGGAGTACTAACAACAGATACCATGGAACAAGCCTTAGAGCGCGCAGGTGGTAAGCATGGTAATAAAGGGGCCGAGGCTGCGGCAACGGCTCTATATATGGCAAACCAATCTATTGAATATATCGAATCAGAAGGTGATGATTTTGATATTGAAGAGCTTTTCAATGATGAAAATATATTAGATTTTATAGATTTCGAGGAGGAAGAAGAGGTTAAGCCTAAGAAAAAATCAACAAAGAGGTTAAACTAAAAGATAGATTATGAATTTACTTCTGCTGACACCGCCATTAGTGCAATTAAATGCACCATATCCTGCTACAACACAGTTGAAAGCGTATATTGATAGTTGTAGTTGTGTTAAGTGTGAGCAGCGTGATATGAGTATCGATTTAGTAAGCGAAATATTTACTCGTAGCTTTATCGAATCACTTTTTGTTTCTGCTTTTCAGAGCGAGAAACTTACTGAAAGAGCAAAGAGTGTGGCAGCTAATAAAGATAGATATATTGATACATTAGAGCCAGTAATATCATTTCTTAGAGGTGAAGATAGTACACTTGCACCGCGTATAGCCACTGGGGATTTCTTACCACGTGCAGGACGTTTTCGGAAGGTTGACGACGAGGATATGGAGTGGGCATTTGGTACCACTGGCATTATAGATAGGGCACGCCATTATGCGTCACTATACCTTGTCGATATTGCCGACTTTATATGTGATACAACGGGTGGAAACTTTGCGCTTATACGTTATGGAGAGCAACTGGCACTTTCAGCACCAATATTTGACTATTTAAAGCGTGCAGTAGGGAAAGAGTCATCTGTTGTTGATGATAAGATGTTTGATATATTAGAGAGGTATGTTCGTGATATAAATCCAGATGTTATCGGTTTCTCAATACCTTTTCCTGGTACTTTATATGCGGCATTGAAATGTGCTAAGTATTTAAAAACAAGATACCCTCATATAAAAATTGTCTTTGGTGGTGGTTACGTGAATACGGAGCTGCGAACAATGACAGATATTCAGATATTCGAATATATTGATTATCTTCTATTCGATGATGGAGAACTTCCCCTATCAACCCTACTTTCATATCTAAATGGAGATATAGGTATGAATGAGGTGGTTAGATGTAAATATCTTTTAGATGGTGCCGTTGCAGATAGTGGGGATTGGGATAGTAATATCCCATTTGGCGATTTACCTGCTCCTACATATAACGGCTTACCCATGAATCGTTATATCTCTATTATTGAACTTACGAATCCAATGCATAAGCTGTGGAGTGATGGTAAATGGAATAAACTAACTGTTGCGCATGGTTGCTACTGGGCTAAATGTGCCTTTTGCGATACATCACTCGACTATATATCAAGATATGATGCACCTACTGCCTGTGTGGTGGTAGATAGAATGGAAAGTATAATAAAAGAGACAGGGGTGCGTGGTTTTCACTTCACTGACGAGGCACTACCACCTAAACTACTAAAAGAGGTTGCTAATGAGATATTAGCACGAGGGCTAATAGTCTCATATTGGGGTAATATTCGCTTTGAGAAGAGTTTTAATAGAGAAATGTGCGAGCTACTTGCGCGTTCGGGATGCATTGCAGTATCCGGAGGATTAGAAGTTGCATCTAACCGAATACTTAAAGCTATAAATAAAGGTGTGACCATTGAAACGGCAACTGAGGTGGCGCACTATATGACCTCATCGGGTATAATGGTACATGCTTATCTCATGTATGGGTTTCCAACACAAACGATGCAGGAGTCAATAGACTCACTTGATATAGTGAGACAAATGTTTGAAGAGGGGCTTTTGCAGTCTGCTTTTTGGCATAGATATACCATGACTATACACTCTCCAAGTGGTTGTAACCCGGAGAAATATGGTGCACTTAGAGATAGTTATACTCTTAATAGCTTTGCAAATAATGGTGTTAAACATAGTGTAGATGGTGATACTATAGATTATCGTCGCTTAGGTGATGTTCTTTACAAGGCAACCTATAACTATATGCATGGAAATGGATATGATATACCATTAAAAAATTGGTTCGAGAGTAAAAGTGCAGTGCCTCGTGTGGCTCATAACTATATTTCAAAAATTTTAGATAGGTTGGATTAATGAAACATCTTATATATATATCTATAATCGCAGTTTTTTTCTTTTCTTGCATAGGGAAGGTAGACGAAAGAGGTGATGCATCTATTATTTCAAATGAAGAGAATATAATAGAGCAAGCATCGCTATTGCGTGTTGCTGTGCGTGATGGTTATAGGATTATGGAGGTGGTTAATGCGTGGGATACAACGAAATTACTACGTAGATATATTCTTGTTCAGCATGGTAAAAAATTACCGAATAAATTACCTGTTGGAGAGGTGGTTCGTGTCCCTGTTAACAGAATTGTTGCTTACACTTCGGTTGATATAGGTTCTTTAGCTGCTATTGATGAGGTGGATAAGGTTGTGGGGGTATGCGAGGCTAAGTATATACAATACCATAAGGTGAAACGAGGATTAAAGGATGGCGTGATAAAGGATTTAGGTTCGTATGTATCACCCAATATAGAACTCATGCTCTCAACACGTGCCGACGTGGTAATTGCATCACCTTATGAGGGAAAAAACCATGGGGTTGTTGAGGAGCTAAAAATACCTATTGCTGAATGTGCCAGTTATTTAGAAAAAAGCCCTTTAGGGCGCTCGGAGTGGATAAAATTCTACGGTGAACTTACTGCAAAAACAGTAATGGCAGATTCTATATATAACGACACTAAGAGGCGGTATAATACCACTGTACGGATGATTAAAGATAAGGTTAAGAGTAGTCCGAAGATACTTCCTGAGAAGAGATATGGTCAAGTGTGGTTTGTTGCAGGAGGTAAGAGCTATATGGCGCAGATTTTGAAAGATGCCGGTGGAAATTTCCCTTGGAAAGATAGCGATAGTAGCACAGCTATACCCTTATCTTTTGAAGAGGTGTATCAAAAGGCATATGATGCCGATGTGTGGTTTTTTGGATATTGTAAACCTAACGGCTCTTTAACCTTAAATGAGTTTAAAAAGGAGTATGAGTCTTATAGTACTTTCGAGGCGTTTAAGAAAGGTAACGTATATGGATGTAATACGGAGCTCGTTCCGCTATATGAGGAGTCTCCATTGCGTCCAGACTTACTATTGCTTGATTTTGCAAAGATGTTACACCCTACACTCTTTAGTAGTCATGATTTTGTATACTATAAAAAATTAGAGAGAGGTGAATAGAAGAAGAGACATAATATTTATTATTTTTTCGTTAGCAACAATTGCTCTTTTTGTTGTGAACCTTCTTTTTGGATCTGTTACAATACCATTCAATGATATTATCGATATTTTATTAGGCGAAGATGTTGATAATGTGAGTAAGGTTATACTCCTATCCTCGCGCCTGCCAAGTGCCATAACAGCTTTGATTGCAGGAGCTGCTCTTGGGGTTAGTGGATTACTTCTACAGACACTTTTTAACAACCCTCTTGCCAGCCCATCAATATTAGGGGTTAGCTCGGGAGCAAGTGTTGGAGTTGCTATTGTGACACTTGCTTTTGGTGGGGCACTTTCAACCTTGGGTTTGTATGGGCACTTAGCCACTTTAGTTGCCGCATTTATCGGTGCCGCTGCTGTATTAGCTATAATCATTGCATTCTCTGCAAGGATAAAAAGTAATGTTATGCTGCTTGTTGTGGGGATAATGATAGGATATATAACATCATCCATTGTGACAATGCTTAATTTCGAGGCAGAGTCTAAAGGGGTTGTCTCGTTTATTATTTGGGGTATGGGAGATTTCTCGGGTGTTAGCAGTAGTAATCTTTTATATTTTGTACTTATAGGGGTTATAGGTATCGCATTATCGTTACTTATGATAAAACCACTTAAT
>CAYIZU010000033.1:0-2833 GCA_964367795.1 uncultured Rikenellaceae bacterium
ACCAAGAGCCCACTGCCACTTTCTAAATCTTAATACTATATAGGCGAATATCGAAATCATAGCAAATAGAACTGCAATGAATGATGAACGTGTTATATCATGCGCTACAGTAGGACCAACAATATCCGAAGATAAGATACCATACTCATTGATATTTGTAGAGAACTCTTCAAATGTTAATGGACTCTTATATAGCGGAGATAATTGCTTATATAGCATTTGGTTAACCTCGTTTGTTACATTCTCGTCAACTACATCATATTTGTATTGAGTTACAATACGCATTTGCGATGCATCACCAAATTGCTTAACCTCGATACCACTCTGGAAATTGTTATCTCCAGAAAGTGCATTACGTACGTTTGTACTTGCCACAGGAGAATCAAAGGGTATAACATATGTACGACCACCAGAGAAATCAATACCCTCACTAAGTCCGTTAATGAACAGTGATGCTACCGAGATAATAATCATTGTACCTGATATGAAATAAGCTATTTTACGCTTGTTAACAAAGTTGAACGATACATTATCAAGTAGGTTTTTCGTTGCAGATGTAAAGAAAGATACGCTCTTTCCGCTCTCAATAACCGATACTAAGATAACACGTGTAATGAATACAGCTGTAAAGAATGATGTGATGATACCCACAACTAATGTTGTTGCGAAACCTTGTACAGGACCTGTTCCGAAGGCAAATAACACCAATCCGGTTATTAATGTTGTTGCATTACCGTCTATAATTGCGGAGTAAGCTTGCTTAAATCCATCTTTTATGGATAGAGATAATCCCTTACCAAGTTTCAACTCTTCTTTGATACGCTCGTATATGATAACATTAGCATCCACTGCCATACCCATTGTTAAAACGATACCGGCGATACCTGGTAGTGTTAATACAGCACCAAACGATGCAAGGACTCCAAATAGGAAGAATAGGTTAGCGATAAGTGCGATTGAAGCAACAAAACCAGCACTACTATAATATATAATCATATACACAAGTACGAATCCAAATGCAATGATGAATGACATCATACCAGCATCAATTGATTCTTGTCCAAGAGATGGTCCAACAACTGCCTCTTGGATGATGCGTGCTGGAGCAGGTAACTTACCTGATTTTAGCACATTAGCAAGGTCGGTAGCCTCTTGATAAGAGAAACTTCCCGATATAGATGATGTTCCACCAGTTATTTCGTTTTGAACAACAGGAGCTGAATATACATAACCGTCAAGGACAATTGCGATGTGCTTACCAACATTATCAGCTGTCATACGAGCCCATACTCTTGAGCCAGATGGCTTCATTAACATTGTAACTTCCGCGTTACTGCTAAGTTGTGCATAGTTAGGCGATGCATCAGATATGGCACCACCATCAAGTTTTGGCTTACCATCTTTTGTGTTTGCGTTGATAGCATATAACTCATATGTTGTTTCTGCATCATCAATAGCTTTAACACCCCACATAAGTTTTACACCACGAGGTAGCATCTGTCTGATTTGTGGTAATTTAAAGTATGAATTAACCTTAGAAGTATCCGTAGCTAATGCATAACCAATAACTGGAGAGTTAATAGCTTGCATAGTTTGAGGGTTAATCATTGGCTGAAGTACTGCAAATAGCGGATTCCTTGTAGCGAAATCACCTGCATTATCCACAGAGTCTTTTGCTATGATATCTAAAACAGCATCACTCGCACCTTCTTCTTTTTTGCTTTCACTCTCTTTCTTTTCAACAACTTGCATCTCTGCTAAGCGACCATCAATTTGTTGAAGTATTGGTAGAATCTCATTATTGTTAACTGTCTCCCAGAACTCTAACGACGCAGTACCTTGAAGTAGTTTACGAACGCGCTCAGGCTCTTTAACACCCGGAAGTTCCACTAATATACGTCCCGAGTTTTCAAGGCGTTGTACATTTGGCTGAGTAACACCGAAACGGTCTATACGACTACGTAATACATTAAATGAGTTAGATATAGCACTTTCCGCTTGATCTCTTAGAACCTTTATAACATCCTCGTTAGTAGATTCTGGTGTTATCTGCTCTTTCAACTCATAAGTTGAGAAGATATTACTTAAGCGACCGTTAGGAGCTATCTCACCATATGCCTCTTCAAACAAAGTTATATAGTCTGCACGACTATTACGTTGTTTTTCATCGGCAAGATTTAAAGCATTGATAAAAGTTTGGTCTGCACTATTGTTTGCTAAGGCCACAACAACATCTCTCACAGATATTTGTAGCATAACATTCATACCACCACGTAGGTCAAGACCTAAATTTAGCTCTTTCTCTTTGGCTTCTCCATACGTGTACTCTATGAAACCTAAGTTTAATACACTCTCACCCTTCATTGAGTCGAGATACGCGCTCTCTTTAGCCATATCTCCTGCAGCAAGTGTTCGAGCTTTATTCTCCACACTCCTTGTGACGAAAGTAAACGACAGCTGATATAGTGACGCTATCGCTAAAGCAATCGCCATGAATTTAATTGCACCTTTGTTTAGCATTGTAAAAAGTTTTTATATTTCTATTTTTTTTATTAAAAAACAACTAACGAGCTACAAAGATACATTTTTATATCTTTATAGCAATAGTTTTGGGAGGAAATTTTCTCTTTTTAGTAAAAAAAATGAAAAAAGAGCCTCAAATATATGTTTTAAAGGCACTTGATAAACTGAATGACTGCGTTTTTTATAGAATCACTAATTCCCTCTATGGTAATATTATTATCCTTGACAATGGCAACATGATTGCGTTTGTCGTCATTTGTTTGTACCGATACTTCATACATCCCCTCCTTAGGGTACAGTTTGCGAAACT
>CAYIZU010000033.1:2843-13834 GCA_964367795.1 uncultured Rikenellaceae bacterium
TTTCCATCACTATCAATGTCTCCCATGAAGATATATGGACGACCTAAGTAGCGGTTTGCATGCTCAAAATCACCTCGCTTAATTAAATTTCTTATGGTTGTTGAACTGACATCTCGCTCGTCAACACCATGCTTATCAACCAAAACCAAATCTACGCCCTCGTCATCTGCAAGATTTTTAAGTTCGTCAAAATCAAAATTGTTTCCTGAACCAAAACGATGATTATATCCCATGACGAGTGCTTTGGCATCAAAGCCATCCTTTATATAGTTGGTAAAGAAATCACGCATTGATAACTTTGCTAAGTCTTTATCAAAAGGTAAAACCACCAGATGATCTATCCCCTCATCTTCAAGAATATGGCAACGTTCGTCGAATGAATTGAGGAAAAAGAGGTTCTCCGAATCATAGGAGAGTGCAACACGTGGGTGTGGCGAAAATGTTACAACAACACTTTCTCCTCCAATCTCATTAGCTCGCTCTTTAAGAGCTTTTAATATCTCTTTATGACCTATATGCACCCCGTCAAAAGAGCCTATTGTTACAACTGGTTTTTTTATCTGTCCATTGATACTATTACTGATCTTCATGTCAAAATAGTTTGGTTTGGTTTTATCTTGCTTATCCACTATAAATAAAATTAAATATTTTCTTATAAAATAATCTACTCAATCTATAAATATCTAACTTTTAGAATTATAAACCCACTCTATCCTATTCTAATGCAGATAAAATATCTCTCATTTATAGCCTCTTTCACCACTTAGTAGTTATATTCCGCAAATTTAAGCAAAAGTTTTTTATTTTTTTACTTTCTTGGCAAAAAAATAAAAAAAAAGAGTATATTTGTCATTATTTTATTGTTTAGAGTCGTTATGCGTTATTTTATTGAGTTATCATATTTAGGAACAAATTATCATGGGTGGCAGTCGCAGCCTAATAGTATTACTATACAAGAGACCGTTGAAAAAGCCCTCTCTACACTGTTAAAAGAGGATGTAGCGATTGTTGGTGCGGGGCGGACGGACACGGGAGTTCATGCGTCACACTACATAGCTCATTTCGACACGGAAAAAAGAGAAGTTGTTGATAAGAATTTTATTTATCATGCTAATGCAATACTCTCACGTGATATTGTGATTCATACCATAAAGGCAGTAAGGGAGGATGCGCATGCTCGATTTAGTGCTATTGATAGGGAGTATAAATATTATATTTCGCTATCTAAAAACCCTTTTAGGCAGGGAGTTGAGGTTTATATTCCATATAGTTTAGATGTCAAACTTATGAACGAGGCGGCAGATAAAATACTGAAATATGATGATTTTACCAGTTTTGCTAAGTTACACACTGATACCAGTAATAATATTTGCAAAGTGACTAAAGCATATTTTGAGGTCGAGGGAGATAATATTATATTTACAATTCGAGCCAATCGCTTCCTACGCAATATGGTGCGAGCAATAACAGGTACTTTATTAGAGGTAGGGCGTGGTAAGATAACCGTTGAGCGTTTTTGTCAGATAATAGAGGCCAAGAATCGCTCTTGTGCAGGTTCGTCGGCGCATTCATCAGGGCTTTTTTTAACAGAAATAGCATATCCAAACGATATATACTTAGATTAAGATGACGAAAATACTATTTCTTGGAACAGGAACATCTCAAGGAGTCCCGATAATTGGCTGTCATTGCAAGGTGTGTTGCTCAATCGATAAAAAAGATAAGAGATTGCGTTCGAGTGTCGCGATAGAAGAGGGTGGAGTTACTTTTATTATTGATACCGGGCCTGATTTTAGATATCAGATGCTACGAGCTAAAATAGAGAGTATAGATGCAATACTATTCACTCATTCGCATAAAGATCATACTGGCGGACTTGATGATGTACGTGCTTATAATTATATTCTTGGTCGTGGTATTGATATATATGCCGAAGAGTATTGTATGAAGGATATACGCAATGATTATCACTATGCTTTTGCAAAAGAGAGGTATCCTGGCGTGCCGGAGGTTATCCCTAATATAATTGACGATGAGCCATTTCTTATTAAAGGCGTAAAGATTGTACCAGTGCGAGGATGGCATCATAAGATGCCAGTTATGGGGTATCGCATAGGGGATGTGGTATACTTAACAGATATGAATCGCATAGAAGATAGTGAGATAGAGAAGATAAAAGGCTGTAAAATTCTAATTATAAATGCTTTGAGGCATGAAGAGCATCTTTCTCATTTTACCCTGCCTAAAGCAATTGAAGTAAGTCGGATGGTGGGAGCAGAGAATACATATTTTACTCATATATCACATCAATTAGGGCTGCATGCAGATGTGTCAGTAACTCTTCCCGATAACATGTTTCTGGCTTATGATGGACTAATATTGGAGCATTCGTAGAAATTGTCTCAAAAACATTTTTGTCGCTTTCTGAATCACATAAATACTCGCGTGCATCAGTACGCTACGATTTATACTCATCACGAAGCCCCAATACTGTGTAATGTGGCCAAAACGGAATTTAGATATTAATTTCTCATTAAAAGAGACCGCCTCGAAGTAATTCGAGACAGTCTCCTTATATTTATAGCAAAAGTCGGGTAGTATTTCGCTTTTGGATGCGCTCTTTTTAAGGAGGCAACTATTTTGTCGACCCTTAAACAGGGTGATACCGAAAACTTAACAAAATATCCAACTAATTGCTTGTCAATTAGTTGGATATTTTGTATTTTTATATAAACAAAGGTTCATTACCCTCTAAACCACCAATTAGTTCAAAAACGGGGGTAACGAACCTTACCAAACATGTAAAAGTAATGAAAATAACTGAAATAACCTCAACATTTAGCTTTACGGAGTACGATTATGTAAAATCACATATCTCAGGGTTTGAGAATAGTAAGTTAGGAGTGTTAAAATCCCTTCTACCTATTGCAGACTTGGAGAAATTATTCACACCCAAACGGTCACGTCATAATCGAGGAGGTCGCCCCGAGATTTTGCCAGTTGAGGCACAAATTTGCTTAATGTTTTTAAAGTCTTTAACTTAAAAAAATGCTCTGTTTTTTGACATGAAAACAACCATTGAAACACAAAAAATCGAAAAAATTAGATGGAAAATGAAAATCGCATCCGATGTTTTTCGATTTAAAGTAGGTTATGCGAATCAGCCTTTGTAAAAAGCGAGACCAAAAACTTTTATATAGAATAATTTCCCATATCTCCGAAACCTCAAGGTTGTCCGCTTTGGACAAATTCGTCATGAAATGTAAGTCATGCAAATACCCCTATTAATTGTTATCGTATATCCTATAGAGGTGGTCGGCAGCTATCAGTAGTTTACTTTTAAGCATTGGATGTATATCTGGATTTGCTTTTATAAAAGCACCCACCTTATCAAATGCTTCACGACTATTGTTTCCTTTAAGTAGCGCATTACTCCACTGCTGCGGAAAAAAGATATCTCCCGTTTTCTGAATCTCCGGCAGTAACTCTAATGCAGGTGTTATGTAGTTGTTGCGACTGTTACCCCCCTCGCGTTCTATTGTGAGATATGCAAGAGCCTTTTGTACCCAGTTTTCAATTTCTCTGTTTTCTCGCTTTGTAAGAGACATAAAGAAGTTATCTCGCAACATTACATCCGGCGATACTGCTTTAGAGACAAAGATATACTCCTCCTTTGCGTCCTTATTTTCAATCTTCTTAAGTTGCTCCGCTACAATATAATCTGCTCTATTAGGGTAGTGTAGTGCCAATCGCAGTGACATGTCGAAAAAGTCACGTGTGCCAATAGTTATACCATTAACTTTCTTATCTCCACTCCAATAATCATACATTCTCTGCGCACTAAAATCCGATATCATAAGCGCGTAAATCTGCTTAAAAGTTACAGCTTTAATGCCTGTATTCTTGCTATTATTAAAGATATCCCATAATGTTTTCTCTATCTTTAAACCCATACTTTCATATGTATCATTCCCGTGTAAAGGTTTTAGATATGTTTTATATATACTACTAATATATTGTAACATAGTTGAGTATATAAGTTGATTATTCTCTTTTGACAAGCTTGGCAACATTTGATTAATAAAATCTTTCGCCGTTATCTCATCATTTTGTAGAACGTTGTCATACAGATTTATAAGAGCCATACGCTTCTCTATATCGCTATCTATAGCACTAAATTTTCCCATTATATACTCTACGCTCGGTTTACTCATTCGAAAATAGCCATATCCGTTGCCATCGCTATTTGGAATAATATATTTCGGAATAAAGTCCACTATTATAGACGCACTATCCCCTTTTAGGTTGGTTTTATACTCTTTACTGTTACCACTTTCATCAATTACACGAAAAGCAATCTTCTGCTCCCAAGTAATACCTCGTTCTTTAATATCTGTTTGAGTAATGGTTATTTTTTTGCCCTTGTTAGTAATATCTATGTGCGGCATGCCACTTTCATACATCCAACTCCTACTCCATGATGTTATATCTTCGGGGCTATGTTTATCAAATATCTCGACCCAATCCTCCCATGATGCTGAACCGAAGTTATATTTTTTAAGGACCTCACGTATAGCATCGCGAAAAGGTATATCTCCCAATTTTTCCGCTATCATATTAAGCACAAGCGGCGACTTATTATATATAATGCTATTATATACGAGACCTGCGTATTGTAGATTATCAAGTTCTTGCTTAATAGAAGTACCTCCAACAGTTCTATCTTCGCTATATGCGTGTGAGAAGTAGTTAAGCATACCCTGTTTCTCGTCGGTATTTTTAAAATAGTTTGCCATTATCTTAGCCGCAAAGTAGTTGGCAAATACCTCTTTAGTCCATACGTCATCAAACCACTCCATTGTAACATAATCTCCAAACCACATATGTGCTGTCTCGTGTGCAACCAATTTCGCACGGCTAATACGTTCATTTATTGTAGGTGTTGGGGATAGAAACATCGTTGCAGCATTATATATCGTGGCTCCGATATGCTCCATACCTCCGTATTGGAAACCCGGAACAAGTACCATATCATATTTTGAAAATGGGTATTCAACGGCTGTGTATTCTTCTAAATAGTCAAGTGATAAGAATAACTCCTTGAAAATATCATCCATCTGCGCTAAATTATTTTTATCCTTCTCACGGTGGTATATCCTATGCTCACGGCCATTACGCGACTTGCTGACATACTCAAATTCTCCTGCTACGAACGAAAAAAGGTAGCTGCTTATCGGCTCTGACTTATTGAAGATAATCTCTTTATAGTCTCCATTTACCTCACTAACACTCTTCTCTCCACTATTGGCAATAGCACTCCAGCCATTAGGAATGGTTAGGCTTAACGTGTATGTTGCCTTGATATCCGGTTGATCGAAGAGAGGAAAAAGTGTACGTGCTCTATCCGGTACAAGTAGCGTATACATAAACTCCTTCCGACGATTTAGTGACATATCTGGAGATATAAATTCAATCTTTACACTATTCATTCCCTTAATACAATCCTCTTGCGAAATTGTTATGTGTTGATTCTTAGCTATATATTCGCACTTTTTTCCATTGACAACTACTTTTTTAATATTATCAACTGGAGCAAAGAAATCAATAATAATAGGTCTCTTTTTTAGTGCCTTAAATGTTATCTCAACCTCGCCCGACACCTGCTTATCTATCTCTTTAGGTAGGTTGAAGTGTAAGTTGTAGTTAACATCTTTAAAGTTATAACTACGCATGGTTGCTAATTCTCGGCTAACTCCTTTTTCAGGAACTACAATATTTGCATCACAAGATGCAATAAAAAAAAGAGTTATTAAATAATAGAAAATTTTCATATTTACTCTGTTAATAATTTAATCATTGCTTTTGCTGTTCTCTCCGATGAGCCACTCTCGCCCATGAGGCTCTCTAATTCCTTGTAATCTGTCCGCATTTTATCTAATTTTCTACCATCTTCCGGTAGAAGTGCCGACAGTTCTCTGATAGCATTTTTTATAGTCATGAGTCGTGTTGAGAATAGTTCACGCACTGCCTCTCGCCCTAATATTATATTTACAAGTGAGATATATTTTGTTTTGACAAATATTCTAAACATTAGCGCAGCAAATCTTGATGAATGATAACATACTACCTCTGGTACTTTTAGAAGTGCTGTTTCGAGTGTTGCCGTACCCGAGGTGACAATTGCAGCCTCGCTATGCAAGAGAATATTATATGTATTATTAGTTAGAAAAGTTAAATTTCTTGCCTCTTTATTGATAACTTTATCATATAATTTACTGTCTATCCAATCAACACCTGCAATAACAAACTGATAATTAGGGAAATGAGCTGCCACCTCACTCATAAAAGGGAGATTATGCTCTATCTCTTTAATTCTACTACCTGCGAGTAGTGCAATGATAGGTTTTTCACTCAGTCTATTATCTTTAATAAATTTATCACGGGCTATAACAGCCTTTTTAGACTCCTCTATCTCCTCTAACAATGGATTTCCGTAGTAGTGTGCCCTTATACCATGTTTCGCAAAATACTCAACTTCAAAAGGGAAGATAACAAATAGTTCATCCACGTAGCGACGGATTTTTTTTACTCGTCGTTCGTTCCAAGCCCACACTTTAGGTGCGATATAGTAGAATACCTTTATGTTATGTTTCTTTGCAAAGGCGGCGATACGGAGATTAAAACCGGCAAAGTCTGTGAGTATCAAAACATCGGGTTTATACCTTAATATATCCTCTTCACAAGTACGAAAGCGACGTAATATCTTTTTAAGATTCATTGCCACAGCCACGAAACCCATAACAGCATTATCTTTATAGTGTGCAACAAGATTTTCACTCCCTCCAATAGCTGCCATACGGTCGCCTCCCCAAAAGCGAAATTCCGCCTCTGTATCATCTTTTTTTAGCCACTCCATCAGTTTAGATGTGTGTATATCTCCGGATGCCTCGCCTGCTATTAGGTAGTATCTCATATGCTTGTTATTTTCTTAATAAATCGGGTCTAAGTCTCTCTGTGCGCTCTATCGCCTGCTCATGCTGCCACTCTTCTATCTTTGCCGCATGACCAGAGAGTAGTACTTCTGGCACTCTCCATCCATTAAACTCTGCGGGGCGAGTGTATACGGGAGGCGCAAGTAGGTTATCCTGAAACGAGTCGGAAAGTGCCGATAACTCATCCCCGATTGCACCCGGAAGTACACGTACAACGGCATCGGTTATCATTGCCGCTACCAATTCGCCACCAGTAAGAACAAAATCACCTATTGATAACTCCATGGTTATAAGGTGCTCTCTAATGCGATAATCTATCCCTTTATAATGACCACATAGGATGATAATATTCTCCAATGTGGAGAGCTTATTAGCGTGCCCCTGCTTAAAAGTATCTCCATCTGGTGTGACATATATAATTTCGTCATAGCTGCGTTCTTCTTGTAGTTTTTCAATACAACGGAATATGGGTTCTATTTTCATAACCATACCTGCCTCGCCACCAAAAGGGTAGTCGTCGACATTGCGATGCTTATCAGTGGTATAGTCACGAATATTATGCACCACTATCTCCACCAACCCCTTATCTTGTGCTCGGCGCAGTATAGATTGATTTAGTGGACTGTCAAGCAGCTCTGGAACGACAGTTAATATATCTATTCGCATATTTTTAAGACTCTTTAGTGAAAAAGACTTCTCCGTTTATTACTTCGGAAATAAATGGATTATGTAGTACTTCATCTGCAAGTGTTGAGTGGTCGCCATGCCCCGGATATATAGTAACATCCCCTCCTAAAGGCAATATATTGTCTATTATGCTCGACATTAGTATATTATAATCGCCACCCTCTAAGTCGGTGCGTCCTATACTACCTTTAAAAAGCGTATCCCCGGTGAATAGTGTTTTACTCTCTTCATGAAATAGAACGACACCACCTCGCGTGTGTCCCGGTGTTTTTATAACTTTTAGTTGGGTTGCGCCAAATGGTATGCTATCCACTTCGTCGAGGTCTATATCTAACTTATTAACAATAGGTTGCAGTGGCTGCATGCCAAACATAATGGATGATGTTCTGGAGCCTTTGAAAAGTGGTTCATCCCTCTTCGAGGCAGCGAATGGCACATTATACTTATCTAATATATGTGTAACACCTATTATATGATCTATGTGAAGATGAGTATTTACTGCTTTAACAATATTTATTTCATGCCTTGCAACATAATCATCAAAACGCTCAATCTCTTTGACTGTTAGCAGTCCCGAATCAATGACAACTGCCTCTTTTGTCTCACTACAAATAACCAAATAGGTTACCTCTCTAAACGGATTCACCGCAAATGCTTTTACTGTTATCATGATAATTATTCTATTGATTTGTTATATTGCCAGCAGCATTAATACGCTGACGCACAGCCTCAAAAAGTATGACAGATGCCGCGCACGACACATTTAAACTCTCGATACTCCCTATGATAGGTATCGCTACCTGTCTATCGCACATACGAAGTAGATCTTTAGATATTCCTTTATCTTCAGAGCCCATTATTAAAACAGTTGGTTGCGTTAAATCGGCATCATACACCATACTATCTGCCTTTTCCGATGCCGCAACTATCTGTATACCCATCTCTTTAAGTGTTGCTACGGTTGTTTTAATGCTACCCACACGGCATACAGGTATTATTGTTAGTGCCCCTGCCGACGAGCGTATAGCTTCGCCATTAACGGGAGCAGAATTTTTAAGCGACATAATAATGGCATGTGCACCTGCACACTCTGCACTACGCGCAATAGCTCCGAAGTTACGAACATCCGTAACGCTGTCCATGACAACCACTAATGGTGCCACACCACTACGTTCAATATCCTCTAGCACGTTGGTTATCTCATGATATGTGATAGGTGACATTTGTGCCACAATGCCTTGATGATTACCTCTTGTTAATCTATTGAGTTTCTCAACAGGTACCTCTTGATAGTTGAGGTTGCGCTGTCTACACATCTCCATAACGCGTATAACAAGGGGCGATTCTGCACCTTTTTTTAGATAAACTCTATCTATCTCCTTTCCCGACTCAATAGCCTCCATTACGGGGCGAGCTCCAAATACTATCAGGTTGTTTTTTTTCTCTTCCATATCTAATTATTTTCGTTCTCTTCTAATTCCAAGCAAAGTTCCGTCCAACGCTCCTCGACCCCCGCTAATTCCATTTTTTTACTGTTATAGCTCTCAAAAATCGTCATATCCACGCCATAAATATTGGGATCGCTCATTTTTTTATCTAACTCTATAATATCGTTCTCCAGCGAAGAGATGCTCTCTTCGCACTTCTTAATATCATTTCGTAGGCGCCTTAACACCTTTTCTCTCTCTTTCTGCTCTATATAAGATAGTTTCGATTGCGAAGGCTTCTTCTCCTCTATTATTTGAGATTCTGCTTTACACTTAAGATTCATTTCATCTAACCCACTCATACTGCGCGAAAGAAGAAAGTCGTAAATTCCCCCATGGAACTCTTTAACCACTCCATCCCGAAACTCAAACACTTTGTCAACCAACCCATCTAAGAACTCCCTGTCGTGTGACACGATTATCAGTGTCCCATTGAACTCTCTTAGTGCCTGCTTAAGCATATCCTTACTCCGCATATCAAGGTGGTTAGTTGGCTCGTCAAGGATAAGTAGGTTATGTTGTTGTAACATCAGTTTAGCCATTGCTAAGCGCGACTTTTCACCCCCGGATAAGATTCTAACCTTTTTATCAACATCTTCTCCACGAAATAGGAAGGCACCTAAAATATCTCGTAGCTTGGTACGTATATCGCCAACAGCTATCTTGTCAAGTGTGTCATAAACGGTGCTATCGCCACTTATAAGCTCATCTTGATTCTGTGCAAAATAGCCTATATCAACATTATGTCCAACACGTAGTTCTCCATGTGTTGTTGGAGTATCGCCAACTATCATTTTTGCAAATGTGGTTTTACCCTCTCCATTACGTCCTACAAGTGCTATTTTCTCACCTCTTTCAACATATATATCAAGTCCTGAAAAGATATGCTTATCATCATAATTTTTCCCAACTCCCTTACCTTCAATAACAATATTTCCAGAACGTGGAGCTGATGGAAAGCGTATATTAATACGAGATAAATCCTCCTCCTCTAACTCAATGATATCCAATTTCTCAAGCATCTTAACGCGCGACTGTACCTGATTGGATTTCGATGGCTTATACCTGAATCTATTAATGAAATCTTCTGTTTCACGTATTAATTTCTGTTGATTATCATATGCCGCCTTTACCTGTTCAACTCTTTCTGCTCGTAGTGTAACATACTTACTGTATGCAACTCTATAGTCGTGTATCTTTCCAACAGTTATCTCAATTGTGCGATTTGTTACAGTATCTAAAAATTTTCTATCATGAGATATAACCATTACCCCCCCATTGTAATCTTTTAGGTAGCTCTCTAACCATTGTATACTCTCTATATCAAGATGATTAGTTGGCTCATCCAATAGTAGCACTTCCGGTTTGCGAAGAAGCAATTTTGCTAACTCTATACGCATACGCCATCCGCCAGAAAATTCGCTTGTTTGTCTATTAAAATCTTTGCGTTCAAATCCCAATCCTAAAAGGGTCTTTTCAATCTCTCCCTCGCTGTTATTCCCATCTAAAAGACGAAAACGTTCGTTAAGTAGCTCTAATCGAGTAACAATATTATGATAAGATTCCGAAAGGTAATCGGTACGTTCAGCAAGCTGTGCAGTGCATTGCTCTATATCGTTTTTTAGTTGCTCTAATTCCGAAAATGCTTTACGAGTCTCCTCTATGAGCGTTGTTCCATCCTCTAATTTCATTTGTTGAGGAAGGTATCCCACACGACTACCAGTTTTAATAACAATAGCTCCAGAGGTTGGGGCACTTTCACCTATTATTAGCTTCATTAATGTCGACTTCCCAGCCCCATTCTTTCCCACTAACCCTATGCGGT
>CAYIZU010000034.1:0-1168 GCA_964367795.1 uncultured Rikenellaceae bacterium
ATATGATTAATATTAATTCCTTTTGCACGTCTTAAACCAGTCATTATATATTCATTATAGCAATCTGTATCGGATAGTAGTTCTATCTCGTAGACTCTGTTTTTTGATATTATACCCTCAATATAGCGTATATTCCCATTGATATTCCACTCTCTACTATGTCCGTTAAAGGAGTGGGCCGATGGACCAATGCCAATATACTTTACACCTCGCCAATAATTACTATTATGGATTGACTCTTTTCCTATCCGCGCATAATTTGATACTTCGTAATGATAAAACCCTGCATCAGTAAGAGTTTTATGAATTATTTCATACTGCTCTTGGCTACCCCTATCGTCGATAGCAACCAATTTACCATTACGTCCCATCCAACCAAAAACACTCTTACTCTCTATTGTTAAATGATATGCAGATATGTGTTGAACATTCAGCGATATGCATTTTCTTAAGGTGTCTATCAATATATCATTTGCCAATCCCGGTATTCCAAAAATTATATCAATTGATATATTTGTAAATCCCATATTTTGTGCATCTCTAACAGCTTGCAAGGCTCTATCTGCATTGTGACGGCGGTTTATAAATTTTAATATTTTATCGTCAAGCGACTGAATTCCAATGCTTAACCTATTGCAACCAATCTCTTTTAATCCACAAAGATAACTGTAAGATAAATCTTCGGGATTACATTCAATAGTGAATTCTGCGAGTTCTTTTACATTAAAGTTATATGCCTCTTGTGCGCTCTTAATAATTTTATTAAGTTGTTCGATAGATAGAATCGAAGGGGTACCTCCTCCTATGTACAGCGTTTCAATCTCTTCACTACAGAGATAATCTTTTCGTGCACACATCTCTTTACACATTGCATCAATCATATCATCAACTTTGGTAATAGACAAAGAAAAGTGAAAGTCGCAGTAACTGCACAATTGTGCACAAAATGGTATATGTACATATAATCCTGCCATATGAGTCGAATAATTAGTTTCAAAGAAATTTGTGATAAAAGTAGTGATTTTTTTGTAATGAAAAAAATTTTTTATGATTTTATTGTTGATTTTTTAACATACCCCGGGCGGGGGGTGGGGGTTTCGGCGGGCGTTGTATGTAGGGTTCATTTTTTTTGAGTGGTTTTTGGGTTGTTTTGTTTGTTTGTAATTTT
>CAYIZU010000034.1:1178-4149 GCA_964367795.1 uncultured Rikenellaceae bacterium
AACATACCACCCCCTACTTATCCCATTTTCAGCCCCCGTAATATGTAAAATTCATATTTTTTGAAAAGTTTTTAACTATTTTTGTTTGTATGTAATTTTTTTTCTCTATATTTGCAGCGTATAAATAAAATTTATAAATATGAATGGTAAAGTGAAATGGTTTGATGCAGCCAAGGGATATGGTTTCATCACAACCGAGGAGGGGAAAGATGTATTTGTACACTTTTCAGGAATTATGAGTGAAGGTTTCCGTCGTTTAGATGAGAACCAAGATGTTTCTTTTGAGTTAGAAGATGGTGCGAGAGGTGTTCAAGCCGTTAAAGTTCAAATTATCAATTAATTATATTATTGTGATACACCGTTTGTGTGTTGCATCGGTTTTAATTTATTGAAAGTTAACGATTTAAGTATCATTAATATCTTGAAGGGATAATGATGAATTAAGGGGAGCCATTTCGTGGCTCCCCTTTCTATTCGCATTTAAAGGTTCTATTAAAATCTCCAACCTATTCCTATCTGAAGACCTCCAGTGCGAACTGACTCATCACCTTTATAGATATCTGTCAATCCAACATTGTATTGAATATATGCCAATAGACCAAACTCCCATGCGTAGCCAGTACCCACTGTTAATCCAAAATCGAAAGTTTTCCAGCTTGATTTGACAGATACATAATCGCCATCGCCTAATTTCTGCTTAGCCCCAACTAAGAATGAAAACTTAGGCCCAAGGAATACATTCATACCATCTAAAGGGTAGAATTTGGCAACAAGTGGTAAACTAATATAGTCTAACCTTAGTTTCGCATCAGTGGTTTCTGTTAAAGATATCGCAACATTGTCAAGCTTACCGCCGACACGCGAATAGAGAACAGAGAGTTCAGCTGCCCATTCTGGAGCAAAATCATACTCAACGAACCCCCCCACATTAAAATTAAACCTTGCTTTGTAATCCATATCGCCCGAAAGCATTGATATGTTAAAGCCTCCTTTTGGTCCGTAACCAATTCTTTGCGCCGACGCACTGTATGCTAATACTATCGCAAAGAGTGCAAACAAAATCTTTTTCATAATTATACTCATTAATGATTAACTATTATAACTTTCTCAAAAACCAATCCAAACTGAATAAAATAATAAAATAATTTTATCGTTTCATGAGTATGAAGAAATTTTTTATATCGTTAGTTGCTATAATGTCATCTGTTGCTGTTAGTGCTATGGATGTTAGCGAGCTGTACTCTAAAAGTGCGATTAGTGAGTATGTTCTCTTTGAAGAGTTTAAAAAAGCTGTCGAAGGGTATAATAAGCTGAAAAAGAAGAAATCCATCTTTACTTATATTGATTTTACGCGACCCTCAAATGAGAAACGTTTATATGTAGTGGATATGGTTACTGGTGAATTGTTGCACCATACCTATGTGTCTCATGGTAGAAATAGTGGTGGACTTTACGCTACGAAATTTTCTAATAATTTGGGGTCAAATATGAGTTCCCCCGGCTACTACCTAACAGCAAATGCTTATAATGGTAGTAACGGTTATTCATTGAGGTTACATGGATTAGACAAGGGTATTAACGATAATGCATATAAGCGTGCAATAGTTGTTCATGGGGCGCCATATGCGGACCCCGTAACAATAAAGCGGTATGGTCGTTTAGGTCGTAGTTTAGGATGTCCAGTATTGCCTCCAAAACATAACCGAGAGATTATTGATACTATTAAAGGTGGAGCTATTGTTTATATACATAAATAGAAATTGTCTCAAAAACATTTTTGTCACTTCCTGAATCGCATAAATACTCACGTACATAAGTACGCTCCGTTTTATACTCATCACGAAGCACCAAAACTGAATTTTGATACAAATTTCTAATAAAAGAGACCGCCTCGAAATAATTCAAGACAGCCTCAAAAAAGTGCGCCAAACCGAGGCTTACGTCTGTAAGCGGGTATTTGGCGCACTTGTATTGTGCAAAGCCGTCAAAAATCTAAATTTAGCGAACGATTCTATAGAACGCCTAACTCTTTGCCTATCTTAGTAAATGCAGCTACGCATTTTTCAAGATGTTCACGTGTGTGCGCTGCCGATACCTGTACGCGGATACGTGCCTGATCTTTTGGTACAACTGGATAATAGAATCCTGTGACATATATACCCTCCTCAAGTAGTTTAGCTGCAAAATCTTGCGATAACTTAGCATCGTATAACATAACTGCACAAATAGCCGACTGCGTTGGTTTAATATCAAAACCAGCTTTTGTCATAGCATCAACATAGTACGCAACATTCTCAACTAATCTATCATGTAGTGCGTCTGACGATTCAAGAATATTAAACATCTTGATTGATGCACCTACAATAGCTGGAGGTATAGAGTTCGAGAATAGGTAAGGTCTTGAACGCTGACGTAGCATATCGATTATCTCTTTTCTACCTGTTGTAAAACCACCAATACCACCACCAAAGGCTTTACCAAGGGTTCCGGTGATAATATCAACCTCTCCACGTACATTATATAATTCAGTTACACCGCGACCTGTTGCTCCAACTACACCTGCCGAGTGACATTCGTCAACCATTACGAGTGCATTATATTTATCTGCAAGAGCCATTATCTTATCCATAGGTGCAACATTTCCATCCATAGAGAAAACACCATCAGTAACTATTATACGGAATCTTTGCTCTTGAGCTGCAATAAGTTGTTTCTCTAAATCTTCCATATCCGCATTAGCATAACGGTAACGCTTAGCTTTACATAATCTCACACCGTCAATGATAGATGCATGGTTAAGTGCATCAGATATTATTGCATCTTCCTCACCAAATAGAGGCTCAAAAACCCCACCATTAGCATCAAAACAAGCTGCATATAGTATTGCATCCTCTGTTCCAAAATAATCAGAGATAACCTTTTCTAACTCCTTGTGTATATCTTGTGTGACGCAAATAAATATAACCTAAAA
>CAYIZU010000034.1:4159-13800 GCA_964367795.1 uncultured Rikenellaceae bacterium
TAACCGACGACATACCAAATCCGCGGTCATCCATTGCCTTTTTTGCCGCCTCTATAAGTTCTGTATTATCTGATAGGCCAAGATAGTTATTTGCACAAAAATTTATCACCTCTTGCGAATTATTGACCTCAATACCAGCTGTCTGTGGAGAGGTGATGATGCGTTCATTCTTATAAAGCCCAGCCTCCTTTATACCTTGAAGCTCTTGTTGTAAATGTTCTTTTAATTTTCCGTACATAATATAATATTTTATAGATTAATAATTTCGGGTGTAAATATAATAATTAATTGTCATATAGCGATATTTTTTATGACATAATCAAACTAACAACATACATTAACGCCATCGGAACTAATATAACCATAAGGGTTAAAAAAAGTGCTCGTTTAGTGGTATTTTCTGACTTTAACTCTTTGCTGCCAAATGGATTAAGTTGCATAGATAACTCATTGTAAGGTATGTATGATGCTGAGCCATACGGGCTTATTGTTGCTCTAAAACAATCCTTCACCTCAATAACAGTATCGCCTTTCTTCTTAGAAATAACTCTCTTTTTCCACTCTTCAAAGGACTCTTCGCCAACTAAATCACGTAACGATTCTCCAATTTTCTCTTTTGGGGGCGAGAAAAATAGTTCTCTGTGAGGATACTCATTATCACTCTTTGGAGTAACACTTCTACAGCCCACACGCTTAACCGACACACAGCAAATATCATCAATATATAGAGTGTCGCCAACTGCTAATTTAGAAAGAATCAACGCATTAACCTCTGTAATACTATATGCCATAATCTATCTCCTTTTTTTTGCAAACAGTTCAGGTTTCTTGTATGCAATATATAATATCACCACCCCTAACAATATGAATGGAATACTTAATATCTGCCCCATATTTATAACTAAACTCTCCTCAAAACTCTCTTGCACATTCTTTATTGCCTCGATGATAAATCGACTTCCAAAAAGTGTTATTAAAAAGAATCCAAATATAGCCCCAGGACGCTTTATTGCCGTGTCACGCTTAAAGAATAAATACATAAGCAGTGCAAAAATTAGAAGATAAGCTACTGCCTCATATATCTGTGTTGGGTGCTTAGGTAAGGTCTCGCCGCGCAGTGTGAATATAAATCCCCATGGAGCCGTTGTCTCCGTTCCATAAATTTCTGAATTGAATAGGTTTCCTAAACGAATAAAAGCTCCTCCAAGTGGTATTACAGCTGTTATCCTATCCAAAGACCACATATATCCCACATTATTCTTCTTGGAGAATAGATATATACCAACCAGTAGTCCAAATGCAGCTCCATGACTTGCAAGCCCTCCTTGTCGTAGGTTAAGTATCTCTAACGGATGTTGCAAATAATAACCCCCCTCATAGAATAGGCAATGCCCAAGCCTTGCACCTACTATTGTTGCAATAAAACAGTACATAAACATGGAGTCTGTAAGTTTTGGAAGTAAATCCTCTTTTTTTAACATCTTGTTCATCACTATGATACAAGCGTAAAAGGCCAACATCCATGATATGCTGTAATAGCGTATCTCGAAACCAAAAATTTCAAATAATACGGGGTTAACATCCCATACAATCGCATTTAATGTTATCATCTTATTTAACTAATTTAGTTGGAAAATCTGATTTATAATCTCCTTTGGCAATCTTATCTAATTTCGACTTAATAAGCCTCTTGCGCAGTGGCGATAGCCAATCAATAAATAACCTCCCTTCAATATGGTCATACTCATGTTGCACTACGCGGGCTGCAAAACCCGTAAACTCTTCATCCTGCGGCTCTAATTTTTCATTGAGATACCTAACGCGTATGGCAATAGGGCGTAACGCCTCTTCTCTTATGTTAGGAACACTTAAGCACCCCTCTTCCATATACTCCGCCTCTTCGCTCTCCTCATAAATTTCTGGATTAATAAAAACCCTCTTGAAATCGGCTAATTCCGGCTCCTCTTCATCTGCCATAGGTGATGCATCAATAACAAAGATACGAAGATTCTTCCCTATCTGCGGAGCTGCTAAACCCACCCCATTCGATGCATACATCGTTTCAAACATATCGCTTAAGAGCTTGTCTAAGCCCTCAAAGTTCTTATCAATATTTTTACTCTCGCGCCTTAGGACGGCTGAGCCATAAACATAAACTGGATAAATCATAATACTTTTTTTATACCGTCATTGGTAGCGCAAAGGTAAAAAAAAATAATGACAAATAGTTTTTATCTCGATATTTTTTTGTAAATTTGCCTTTTAATTGGAAGATAGTATAATTATAAAGATATGTTTGAAAATTTAAGTGAAAAGTTAGAACGGTCGTTTAAACATTTGAAAGGTGAAGGCAAAATCACGGAACTAAATGTTATAGAGACCCTTAAGGATGTTAGAAGGGCATTAGTTGATGCCGATGTAAACTATAAGGTTGCAAAGAATTTTGTTGATACCGTTAAAACCAAAGCGATAGGGCAGGAGGTATTGCTTAGTGTTAAGCCAACTGAGCAGATTGTTAAGATAGTGCGCGACGAATTGGCAATATTAATGGGTGGAGAGTCTGTGGATATTGATATGTCGGGCAATCCTAATGTTATCTTAATAGCTGGTCTTCAGGGGTCTGGTAAAACAACGTTCACTGGTAAATTGGCAAACATGCTAAAGGCCAAACGAGGGAAAAAACCTCTCGTTGTTGCCTGCGACGTTTATCGTCCTGCTGCTATTGAGCAGTTAAGAATTCTGTCGGAAAGCATTGGCGTGGATATATACACTGAGATTGGAAATAATAATCCTGTTGATATAGCAAGAAATGCCATTAAGCATGCTAAGCAGAATGGGAATACAACAGTTATTGTCGATACTGCTGGACGTCTTGCCATTGACGAGAGCATGATGAAGGAGATAGAGTCTATAAAAAAGGCTATTTCACCTAATGAAACCCTATTTGTTGTGGACTCTATGACGGGTCAAGACGCAGTTAATACAGCTACTGAATTTAATAAACGCATCAATTTTGATGGTGTTGTACTTACCAAATTAGATGGTGATACTCGAGGTGGTGCTGCGATATCTATTCGTTCGGTTGTAGATAAGCCGCTTAAATTTGTGAGTAGTGGTGAGAAGATGGATACACTCGATACCTTCCACCCTCAACGTATGGCAGACAGGATACTTGGTATGGGAGATATCGTATCCCTTGTTGAGCGTGCACAGGAACAGTTCGACGAAGAAGAGGCTAAACGCTTAGAGAAGAAGTTACGCAAAAACACTTTCGGACTTGGCGACTTCCTTGCTCAGATTCATCAAATTAAAAAGATGGGTAATTTCAAGGATTTGGAAGGTATGATACCCGGCTTAGGTAAGGCCATAAAGGATATGGACTTGAGTGATGATGTATTCAAGCACACCGAGGCGATTATCTACTCAATGACACAAGAGGAGAGGGATAATCCATCAATTATTAATGCGCAGCGTCGTGGTAGAATAGCACTTGGCTCTGGACGTACAGAACAAGATGTGACACGTCTACTAAAACAGTTTGATCAAACAAAGAAAATGATGCAAACTGTTATGGGAGGTGGTGCAAGAGGTATGATGCGCGGTGCAATGGGGAATATGGCAAAAAAGAAACGTAGGTAAACAAATTAATAAAAGAGTATTATGGAGCTATTAAGTGGCAAGGTGGTTGCAGAATCACTAAAAGAGAATATGAAAAAAGAGGTTGATGCTATGGTCGCAGCTGGGCATAGGGCTCCTTGTTTGGCAGCAATACTTGTTGGTAACGATGGGGCAAGTGTCACATATGTGGGGCATAAAGAGAAGTGCTGTGCAGAGCTTGGTTTCACCTCTAAAATTTACCGCTATGATGATACGATAACTGAAGAGGAACTTATGGCTGTTATTAGTGAAATAAATAATAACGACGAGATAGATGGACTAATCGTTCAGCTACCTCTACCAAAACATATTGATGAATCTAATGTTATCAAGCATATAAATCCTGCTAAGGATGTTGACGGATTTCACCTTGAAAGTGTTGGAAAGATGATTGTTGGAATGGATAGCTATCTTCCTGCCACGCCTGCTGGTATATTAGAGATACTTAGTTATTATAACATTGATACGGCGGGTAAAAATTGCGTTGTCTTGGGGCGTAGTAATATTGTTGGCCGTCCTATGGCTAACCTGCTGTCACAAAAACGTACGCCGGGAGATTGCACGGTAACAATTTGCCATTCACGTACTAAGGATATAGCGTCATTCACGAAGAATGCCGATATATTAATTGTAGCAATAGGTCAAAAGCAGTTCCTTAAAGCCGATATGGTTAAAGAGGGTGCCGTGGTGATTGATGTAGGAATACACCGTTTAGAGGATGCAACCCGCAAGAGTGGTTTCCGATTGGTTGGAGATGTTATGTTCGACGAAGTGGCACCTAAATGTAGCTATATAACACCAGTTCCGGGTGGCGTTGGCGTTATGACAATAATATCACTCATGCAAAACACTCTAAAATCTGCTAATAATAGGATAGCAGAGGGTAGATAAAATTTTAGTTTATATGGGGCATTTTGAAAATGATAATAATAGAGAGGGAAAGGATAAATCGGCGTTAGCTGTTAATGCCGGTATTGAGAAACCATCTGTTGTAAACCCTCATTATAAGAGAGTTAAGAGACGTGCCTTGACAACCGAAGATTATGTTCAAGGTATACTTAACAGAGATATTTCGATATTAGGGCAGGCGATTACTCTTATTGAGAGTAATCGTCATGAGCACTATATTCAAAGTCAGGAGATAATAGAAAAATGCTTACCTTATAGCGGAAACTCTATTCGTGTTGGAATAACAGGTGTTCCGGGGGCTGGAAAATCAACCTTTATAGAAACGGTGGGTAATAAGGTCATAGCTATGGGGCATAGGCTTGCCGTACTTGCTATTGATCCATCATCCGAGCGTAGTAAGGGTTCAATATTGGGCGATAAAACTCGTATGGAGACTTTAGTGCATAATCCAGATGCCTTTATACGTCCTTCGCCTTCGGCTGGTTCCCTTGGAGGAGTGGCACGTAAAACGCGTGAGGCGGTTATATTATGCGAGGCAGCAGGTTTTGACACCATATTTATCGAAACAGTGGGTGTTGGACAGTCGGAGACGATGGTGCACTCTATGGTAGATATATTCCTTATGCTACAAATATCTGGTGCAGGAGATGAATTACAAGGTATCAAACGCGGTATCATGGAGATGGCAGATGTTGTTGCTATAACAAAATCAGATGGCGATAATATTCCAAAAGCGGAACTGACAAAGAGCTACTTTAATAATGCAATGCTACTATTCCCAATGCCTGCTTCGGGATATCGCCCACAGGTGCTTACATGTTCGTCGCGTGAGGGTAAAGGTATAATGGAGGTGTGGCGTGCCATTACAGATTATATCAATGCAACTAAACAAAATGGTTTTTTTGAACATAATCGTCGGGCGCAAGGTAAATATCGTTTCAATGAATCCATTAAGGGAGTACTGGCAGATAGATTTTACAGTAGCAAAGTGGTAGAGGATAATATTGATTACTTTGAGCATATGATAGAGGATATGAAGATGAGTGCCTATATCGCTGCTAAAGAGCTAATAAAACTTTACGACGAAGAGCATGAGTCGTATCGTTAAAATAGTATTAAGGGAACTTCTAAAAACACATTTCCTGCGCTGCATCTTTGTTGATTTGTATTTTTACAATTTAGAAAATCATCCTTTAGAACCACTGAAGGCTTGTTTTCTAAATTACCAAAATCCTAAATCACCAAAGCGCATCATAAAAAAGCTGTTTATAGAACTCCCCTTAATTCTATGCCTTAGTGTCTCAAGTGTAATGGCGCAGAATGATACGGTTATTAAAATAGGTAATCGAATAGATTTTGAAGATGTTGTCATAAAAAAGAGAAGAGTAGGGAGATTATATAGAAATAAATCACGACTTGAGAGAGCTGTGTATAAAGTCTATCCAGTGGCTTTAGAGGCGGGTAGATTACTAAAAGAGACAGAAGATACTATCTTAATAATTAAGGATAAAAGAGAGCAAAAGAGATATCTTCGTAGACTGGAAAAACAGCTATATACAAAATACAAACCCATACTTAGAGATATGACCTTTTCTGAAGGACTTATATTGCTAAAGTTAATAGATAGAGAGACGGGAAATACATCCTATAACTTGGTGAAGGAGTTTCGCGAGGGTTTTCGGCACTCTTTTGGCAGGGAATAGCTCGCCTTTTTACCGCCAACTTAAAAGTGGAGTACGACCCTAAAGGAGATGATTGGATTATTGAATATTACGTAAAAAAATATACTAACGAAAAGAAGAGATGAACAAGGTAGCTGAAACCCCTTTAATGAAGCAATATAATGCTATAAAAGCTAAATATCCAGATGCGATACTACTCTTTAGGGTGGGTGATTTCTATGAAACATTCTGTGAAGATGCTATTAAGGCAAGTAAGATATTAGGAATAACATTAACACGGCGTGCTAATGGTTCGGCAGCATCAATAGAGTTAGCGGGATTTCCTCACCACTCGGTAGATACTTATCTACCACGCCTTGTTCGTGCTGGTGAGAGAGTTGCAATATGCGAACAGCTTGAAGATCCGAAAATGGTGAAGGGTATCGTTAAACGTGATGTCATTGAGTTAGTGACTCCGGGGGTATCGCTTAGCGGTGATACAATGGCACGAACAGATAATAATTTTGTCGCGGCACTTCATTTTGGTAAGAAGATTATCGGGGTCTCATTTTTAGATATAACAACTGGTGAGTTTTATGTCGCTGAAGGGGATGATAAGTATATAGGTAAGCTACTTGGTGCTTTTGCCCCAAATGAAGTATTATATGAGAGAGGTGAGAAAGATAGGGTATTAACAACTTTTGGTAATAGGTACTACCTATATCCTCTTGATGAATGGATGTTCTCTTCGGATAACGGTTTAAATAAATTAAAAGCACAATTCGAGGTTAAAACACTATCGGGCTTTGGGGTAAAAGGTATGGAGAGCGGCATAAAAGCTGCCGGAGCACTACTATACTACCTTGATCACACGAAACACACCAACACAAAGCATATAAATAATATAAGGCGAGTGGAGGAGGATAGCTATGTGTGGCTTGATAACTTCTCTCTTCGTAATCTTGAACTGTTTAGCTCTACATCGCCAAATGGGAAGTCGTTGTTTGAGGTAATAAATAAAACTATTACCGCAATGGGTGCGCGTACACTCAAAAGATGGATGTCTCTACCATTGAAAGAGCGTGAAGAAATAGAGGAGAGGTTAGACTGCGTTACATATTTCGTAGAGAATGAAAATATAGCCTATAACATAAAAAATGAGCTACGTGAGGTGTGTGATGTTGAAAGGCTATTATCGAAAGTAGCAACACAACGTGTAAACCCTCAAGAGTTACTTACTGTGGCACGTACAATGCGTACTATAGGGCGTGTGAAAGAGTTGCTACGAGGCTCGGAAGATAGCCTATTAGATGGATGGTGTAATGGGATAAATATTTCAGACTACCTATTGACAAAGATAGAGAGGTATATTCTATCGAATGCGCCACATAATATGCTAAAAGGTGGCTATATAGCCGCAGGGATAGATATGGAGTTGGATAATCTTCGTCAAATATTTATTGGTGGTAAGGAGTATCTAAACAAGATACGGGAGCGCGAGATTGCAAATACCGGTATATCATCTTTGAAGATAGGATTTAATAATGTCTTTGGATACTATCTCGAAGTTACAAACGCTCATAAGGACAAAGTGCCACAAGAATGGATGCGTAAACAGACTCTAACGGGTAGTGAGAGGTATATAACAGAGGAACTTAAGGAGTATGAAGAGAAGATATTAGGTGCCGAAGAGAAGATAATTGCAATTGAAAATCGAATATTTGGGGCACTCTTGATAGAGCTATCGGGATATATTGCAGAGATGCAGGTCAATGCTACAATAGTAGGTCAATTAGATACAATATTATCATTTGCCACCTTGGGGACAACACTCCCTTATACGAGGCCTTTAATAACCGATGATAATTCATTAGAGATAAAGGATGGTCGCCACCCTATAATAGAATCGCAGCTGCCTCTTGGTGAGAGGTATATACCTAACGATTTACTTATTAACGAGGATGACCAACAGATACTCATAATAACAGGTCCTAATATGTCGGGTAAATCGGCTATACTTAGACAAACAGCTATTATAGTAATACTTGCGCAGATGGGATGCTATGTCCCTGCTTCAAGTGCTGTTATTGGTATAGTTGATAGGATATTTACGCGAGTAGGGGCGTCTGATAATATATCAGAAGGGGAGTCAACATTTATGGTTGAGATGCTTGAATCGGCAAATATATTAAATAACTTAACTAATCGTTCGCTCGTCATACTTGATGAGATAGGGCGAGGAACAAGTACATACGATGGAATATCAATAGCATGGGCAATGGTTGAGTATCTTCATCAGAACATCGGGAGTCGCGCTAAAACGCTATTTGCAACGCACTATCATGAACTCAATGAGATGGAGAGTATATATCCACGTATAAAAAATTTCAATGTAGAGATAAAAGAGAGTGGTGATAAAATTATTTTCATGCGTAAACTCATACCGGGTGGAACTGAACACTCGTTTGGTATCCATGTTGCGAAAATGGCAGGTATGCCGCAGTTTGTGATTAATAGAGCGAGTGAAGTACTCCATTCGCTTGAAGAGAGTCGTTCGCAAGAGAGTAAAGGAATGAATATATCCGATGGAATAGCCAAAAGCTCAAAAGTGATGCAGTATAAGGTGGGCGAGGAGAAGATGAAACCAAGTGGAGTAAGCCTTACATTATTTGAGTTTGACGACCCATTAGTTGAAAGCATAAAAGATGAGTTGAAGAGAATAGATATTAATAACTTGACACCTCTTGAAGCATTGGGGGTTTTGGATAAAATAAAACGATTAACTGGTATAAAATAATATGGAGGAGATAAAAGGTAAGAAATATAAGATATTATTCGTGTGTCTTGGAAATATATGTCGTTCGCCTGCTGCAGAGGGTATTATGAAGAAAATAGTATCTCAAAAGGGTGCTGATGGGCTTTTTGAGATTGATTCTGCGGGATTATATGGTGGTCATAGCGGTGAAAAAGCAGATAAGCGTATGAGGGCGGTTGGAAAGGATAGAGGATATGATTTTACATCTATATCACGTCAGGTAGATGCGGAGAGTGATTTTAAACATTTCGACTATGTTATTGCTATGGACTACGATAATGTTTCAGGGCTGAAAAGATTAACAAATGATAGCGATGAACTGCAAAAAATTGATATTATCACTAATTATAATGTTCAACGTAATGATAAATATGTGCCAGATCCATATTATGGAGGGACTAATGGATTTCATGAGGTGATAGATATACTTGAAGATTGTTGCGAAGGGCTTTTTCGAAAAATTATGAATTTGTAAAATTCTTTTAGGAAAATTTGGAGGGAAATAATTTTTTTGGTAACTTTGTGGCGTGAGAGTTGTCTCATTATGCGAAAATAGCTCAGTTGGTAGAGCACAACCTTGCCAAGGTTGGGGTCGCGAG
>CAYIZU010000035.1:0-13714 GCA_964367795.1 uncultured Rikenellaceae bacterium
CAAAAATATCGCTATCATCATTTCTTTATAGATTCATTTATATCTCCTCAATTTTATGCAAACATACCAAAACCAGATGGAATGAAAATTGACTTAGCTAGAACTGCTATTGAGTCTGATGAAAAGTGGGATATACCTATTTGGAATGCATTAGTTAGATACCTGAAAGATGTAGTTATGCCCAAAGTATATAGCAAAGATGACATAGATAGAATGATAGAGTTTTCTAACATATCTAGCTTTTACGGCATTCCACCATATATTCTAATTGACAAAATTGTAGATTCTAATTATATGTCGTTATTATCACTTGTAGAAAATAACAATATTAATCATCTGCGATACAACGATAATATGAAGTCTATTTCGGTATTGCCATGCAGTAATAAATACAAGATAACAGATGTATTAAAATCATTATATACAACTGGAGAACAACACGACAGTATATTAAAATCATGGAATGGCAAAGATGTGATTATCGGACTTGGTCAAACCCACATAGGAATTGAATCCTTATTGTTTGATACGTTAGCAACATTGCAAAAGATGTTTATTGACAAGAATTATTATACTAAAGATATTCAGTTTATAAAATCACCTGCAGGAGTAGATTACCCTTTGGTTATAGAGAACCTAATCAAAAACGATGGAGATACGAATCCTAAATTATTCGAGATTTATGAGTGGGGTATCGATAACCTAAATGGTCGTCAACTTGACTGTATATCTTTGGTGCTTAATAGAGAATTCAGATTTTTCCCGAAAATAGTAAAATTTGCCAAACCCTATGAACAGCAATTATTATTCTCACACAAATATATTAATTTCAACCACTCTTTTACAAAATGGTTGATAAAATTATGCATGATCGCACTATCAAAATCTGATACAAATGAAGAGAACTATGACCATATTATTATTAAGGATCTTATCAACGACTTACCTTTTATAAACACTCACTGGAGTGAAAATAAGAATAATATTAGTATTGACGAGTTAAATTCGACTATCTCTTCTATATCGAATAAGGCGACGGCATTCGAATCTATGCCAAAAGTGCAATTTAATATATCATTAAATGATTTTGTACAAAATTCTGTTCATGTAAATAATGACAACAATAGTTATGATGCAGATAATGATTGGTTTGATAAATCTCATTTTTCAGGAGATGATATGTGGGGTGAGATAGTTGACTAAATCTCTTAATGTGACAGAGAGTTTAATCATCTATGTGCGTATAAATCATAGAAGGTCGCCTTGTGGTTTATAACACCTATGCCTCCAAAGGGCTTCAAGGTAGAGATATTGCGGCAGTACTCACCGAAACGTGCTTCGCTTTTACTGTGGCTGATGATCTTACACACGATGCAACTCGCTCTTATGCGGTGGCTTAGCTTGAAAGACATAAATAACAGAGTCGATGTCCCTGTAAATTTCGGTTCAACAAAGCGTAAGTTCTGAATTGTGATGGTTTAAATGATGTATTAAAATTAGTGACAGAGATAGCAAACTTACAAAAAACGTATAGTGTTTGCTATTGCAAGCATACGTATACCTAAACGGGTATGATTATGAGTTTAAATAGTTGTTTTACACCTGAAAGGGTATAAAGCAAATAAATTCACCATATATTCACCTGAAAAGGTATAAAAAATGAGCAATTATGAGTCTATCAGAATATGTAAAACAAATGCGTAAGAAATATAATCTAACGCAGGTGGATCTATCTCAAAAATCTGGGGTAGGTCTGCGTTTTGTTCGTGAACTTGAGCAGGGCAAACAGACTTTGCGTTTGGATAAGATCAATCAAGTACTAAACTTATTTGGTGCTGAAGTTGGAGTGGTACAAATCAAAAAAGAAGATTAGCAATGAGAACTGCTATGATATATCATAAAGAGAGCATTAATGCTTGCTATTATGAACAAAAGTAACCACATTTGTGTATAATTACAAACATTAAGCAATAATGCACACAAAATACATTTGCTATAAAATAAACACACTCACCAAGGCGAGATAAACACCAATATCATAATCGTTGTTTATATTTGGTGATTATTTCTGAGCGAGGTGATTTTGCGATAAAAACAGCAAACAGAGATAATAATCACTACCGAAAACAGGCAAAATAAAAATATTTTCAACTTTTTTTAAGGGTGATTTTTGAGGCGAAAAACATAGCGAATTTTCAAGCTGCAAAATCGCCTCTACTGGATGATTTCTCAGTCAAGAATATTGAAACATCCTAAAACAGAATGTGTTATAATTTCTGCATTGGTAAATAGTTGATACTTAATAAATTAGCTCAAAAAAATATAAACGATTAAAAAGAACCGATTTAGGTGCTTTTTTCGTATCTGCCATTTTAGCCGTTAGATGGCTCGCAAATCGCATTATTGAGCGGAGAAATCAGTTAGATAGAGCAGCATAAAATAGATAGATATTAATAGAAAATGTAGCACATTATTACAGTGGGCTTGATTTAGCGTGTCAAGAGCATGCGAAAGTCTTTAACTTAAAAATTGCCCTGTTTTTTTGACCTGAAAACAACCTTTGAAACACAAAAAATCGGAAAAATTAAATGAAATATGAAAAGCTCATCCGATGTTTTCCGATTTAAAGTAGGTTATGCGAATCGCCTCACCGATTTAGGTGCTTTTTTCGTATCTGCCATTTTAGCCGTTAGAAACCGTTTCTAGGTGGTTTTGGTGAGGAAAAATTCCCTAATAATTCCCTGGTGTAGAATGAGGCTCTAAATTTTGGTTATTTCGCCGAGGTGTGTGCTATTCGTTAAATTTTCTTGCGAGCTCGATGCTATTTGCAGCATCTGTGGCAGTAGGCAACACCCACACTTTACACGTCAGGCCTCTATATGGCGATTACGGGCAAGCTAGGGACAAACAAGAGCCACCTGAGAATTAGAAATCTCTATTTAATTAGTGCCATAACTGATTTAAGATCTCTGCCATCATCTAATCGCCACTCTGTCATTCCATTGGCACCACGCCCATGTACTAAAGCTGCTGCGAATGATGGACTTGATAGCAAAATATCTTTGTTGACTTCGTAGTAATTACCAATATCTATAAGAGAGGAGTTATCTATTAGTTTGTTACGCATCTCCAAATGAGAACTATTAGCTGATGTACCTGGTTCTTTAATAATTGTTGAACCTTTGTGAATTAAAAATCCCTCATTACTATACTCACCAGTTGCTTTAACACCTTTTGAAGATTGTATATGGAATATAAAATTACTATTTGCAATGTCAGCTTTTCTTATCGGTTCAAATATTTTATACCCTAATGTATCTACGAGAAGTTGAAGCTTCTCGATAAATTCTTCCATATCCGCTTCATCTGATTCACAAATATATGATTTTGTAGGGATTGTTGTATTTTGCAACATGTATCGATCTATACTTTTTGCAATATCATACAATCTATTCTCAATATATTTAATCAGGGCTTTATTTAGTTTTTTATCCTTACTTACGAATATGATGGCTTCATTCCAAAAGTCCTTTTTCTCGTCCTCGCTATGTTGGCATAAGCGCTTATATACATTCTCACTCTCTCCAATATATGCAAGCTTTTTATCTCCCTCACTACCAAATAACACATACACACCAGCCTGCTTTAAATCTTTGCGGTCATCTGAACTTTTAATTTGTGTACGGGAAATCTTATATGCTACACCTGTCCAATTAGACAACTCACACATTATACGCCCATTTGCATTTCCATCTATAAGAAATAGAGTGATTGTTTTTCCTCTTGCCATTACACGATTTATTAATATTTGCAAAGATACGAAACATTTTACACACTTCAAAATTACAGTATGTTAGAGCTCCCGCTCGACGGGTTGGAAAATCGCTGAAATTGCCCCCCCCCTAAAAACGAATTAAATTGACCCAGCAAAGTTGCTGTCATAAAAGCGTAAAAGTTATAGTCGGGAATCGGGGGTCAAGCCGTGATAAATTCTACCGAGATTAATAACTATTTTTTTACTTTTTCACGCTCCACTTATTGTTTTTTGCTCATCGCAATCCCCCAAAAGTGTCGCGCACCTAATTTTATGCAAAGTTAGTAAAAGCTTCTAAAAAAAATTGCTGTTTATTTACAATCTTTCTTTTTCTAATAGATTCCCCATATAACTCAACCCTCATAACATTATGTACTAATCTATCTAAAACAGCATCCGCTATTGTTTTTTCACCAATAGCATCATGCAACTTATTAACAGCCAATTATCACTATCTTGTACTCGATGTAACAAATGACAATGCTGGTGCAAAGAGGTTATATGTGAGATATGGTTTTACCAATACTAAGTCTACAGACATAGGATTTCTTAGCAAGATAGCAAAATTAGATTACAGCATAATTTATTCTATGAAGAAAAATATATAAACGATTAAGAAGTACCGATTTAGATATTTTTTCATATCTACCACTTTAGTCGTTATCGAAACTCCCATTTCTTAGCAATGTGCCCCAAATCATGGAAAGAAATGGGAGTTTCGCAAATGATATTTTATAGTCGACTATTTATAATCTTACGAGATTTTACCATATTTTCAGGCTTAAGCAGATTATCTAACTCCTCCTTAGTCATAAGATTTCTTTCAAGTATGAGTTCATAAACACCCCTATTCTCTTCAAGAGCGATTTTAGCTAACTCTGTTGAAGCCTCATAACCAAGATATGGATTCAATGCAGTTATGAGGCCGATTGAATTATAAACCATTCTCTTACAATGTTCAACATTTGCGGTAATGCCATCAATACACCTTACTCTAAGAGTGTTCATTCCATTAATCAGCATCTCAATAGACTCAAATAGAGAGTGAATAATCATGGGCTCAAAAGCATTTAGCTCTAACTGCGCCCCCTGCGATGCCATTGTCACAGTTACATCATTACCTATCACTTTAAATGCTATCTGATTAACAACTTCCGGTATAACTGGATTAACCTTTCCTGGCATAATAGTAGAGCCCGGCTGCATAGCTGGTAAATTTATCTCTCCAAAACCTGTACGAGGACCTGATGACATCAGTCGTAGGTCATTACATATCTTTGATAACTTAACTGCTAATCTTTTAACAGCAGCAGAGAAAATAACAAATGCTCCAGTGTCATTGGTTGCCTCAATAAGGTTACTTGCTGCAACAAAAGGCATATCTGTCACCTCTCTCATATATCTAACACATATAGGAGTATAGTCAGGGTCTGCATTAATTCCTGTTCCTATTGCTGTTGCACCCATATTAATCTCAAGAAATAGATTTGCATTTTGATTAATACGCTCTATCTCCTCACGAAGGTTAGCTGCATAAGCATCAAACTCCTGTCCAAGTGTTATAGGTACCGCATCCTGCATCTGCGTACGCCCCATCTTAATAACATCAGTAAACTCCTCACCCTTTTTATTAAACGAGTTAATAAGAAGTTGTAACTCATTAAGAAGCCTCTGTTTTGCAAATAACAGTGATAGTTTCGCCGAAGTAGGGTAAGCATCGTTTGTAGATTGCGACATATTAATATGATTGTTAGGATGGCAATACTGGTATTCACCTCTCTTGTGTCCTAATATCTCCAATGCTCTGTTTGCAATAACCTCATTAGCATTCATATTAGTGGATGTACCTGCTCCACCTTGCACCATATCAACAACAAAATGGCTATCAAAGTTACCCTCTGCCACCTCGTCGCACGCCTTAACAATTGCATCACACATCTTCTTAGGCATCAGTTTAAGTTCGCAGTTAGCCAGTGCAGCAGCCTTCTTTACCAATGCCAATGCCTTGATAAATTCAGGTCTTGAATTTAATTTAATGGGTGTTATATTGAAATTTTCAACCGCTCTTAAGGTCTGTATTCCAAAATAATAGTTGTCGGGTATCATCATTTCCCCTAATAAGTCATGCTCTAATCGCATATCATTTTTTTCTTTTGCTTTCATATTACCTTTTTATTAAAAAAGTTTTAACTAAGTATTACGGGGCAAATATACAATATTTTTATTTACTTGATGCTCCACGTCGATATTTTTTAACAATATCGTATCAATCGCAGCAATAAATCTGCCATATACGACAAAAAACACAGGAGTTTGACCCGTCTTGCATCTATAAATAAGAAAAAATAGTTATATTTGCACGTTAATAATGTAATATAAAATAATATGGAGTATTCTTTTGATAAAATAGAGAGCAAGTGGCAAAATTTTTGGCGTGAAAAAGAGATTTATAGAGTAGAAATTGACCATAATAGGCCAAAATTTTATGTCCTTGATATGTTTCCTTATCCATCGGGAGCAGGGCTACATGTAGGTCACCCATTAGGATACATTGCATCTGATATATACACACGCTATAAGCGTCTTAAGGGGTTTAATGTACTACACCCTATGGGGTATGATGCCTTTGGATTACCTGCTGAACAGTATGCTATTCAAACAGGACAACATCCAGCAACTACAACTTCTGAAAATATTACTCGCTATCGTGAGCAGTTAGATAAGATAGGATTTTGTTACGACTGGAATCGTGAAGTGCGTACCTGCGACCCGGAATATTATAAATGGACGCAGTGGGCATTTCTAAAAATGTTTGGCTCATACTACGATAATTCAAGTGAAAAAGCTGAACCGATAGAAAAACTGATAGCGCACATTGAGAAGCATGGAACAGAAGGGCTAACAGCAGCATGCACTAAGGAGTTAGACGTAACATCTGAAGATTGGTGCTGTATGGATGAAGCAGCAAGAGAGGAAATACTACACAACTACCGCCTTGCCTTCCGTGCCGATACCGTTGTTAACTGGTGTGAAGCTCTTGGAACTGTACTTGCTAACGACGAGGTAAAAGATGGACTTTCGGAACGCGGTGGACACCCTGTTGAGCAACGCATAATGAAACAGTGGTCGCTACGTGTTACTGCTTATGCTAACAGATTATTAAAAGGACTTGATAACCTTGAATGGAGCGACTCTTTAAAGGAGATACAACGTAACTGGATAGGCTATTCAGAGGGGGCATCACTATTTTTCCCTCTTAAAGGAAAAGATTGTGCTTTAGAGGTGTTTACAACGCGCGCAGATACCGTTTTTGGTGTTACTTTTATGGTAATAGCACCAGAGCACCCTGCCGTTTCAGAGATAACAAGTAGTGAGCAGCGTGAAACGGTTGAAAACTATATTACAGAGACTAAAAAACGTTCGGAACGAGAACGAATGAGCGATGCAAAGAGAGTGAGCGGTGCTTTCACTGGAGGTTATGCTTTACATCCATTCAGTGGCGAAGAGATACCTATCTTTATCAGTGATTATGTGCTTATGGGGTATGGAACAGGTGCCATAATGGCTGTTCCTGCACATGATAGCCGCGACTGGGCATTTGCTAAACATTTCGAACTACCAATCATCCCTGTTGTCGAAGGTGGCAATATAGAGGAGGGCTCGTATGATGCCAAAGAGGGAAAAGTAATAAACTCCGACTTCCTTAATGGACTTGATGTAAAAAGTGCTATTAAGAGGATGATTGAAGAGATTGACAATCGACAGTTGGGGTCAAGAAAGGTAAACTATCGCCTTCGTGATGCTATATTTTCTCGTCAAAGATATTGGGGTGAACCATTTCCAATATACTACAAAGATGGAGTTGCACACCCCCTTAAAGAGGAGCAGTTACCTTTAGAGTTACCAAATCTAAAAGATTTCACAAAGGCAACAAATGGAGAGCCACCATTATCTTTAGCAGAAGGGTGGCATACAAAGGAGGGTTACCCATACGAGTTAAGTACAATGCCAGGTTTTGCAGGCTCGTCAGCTTATTACCTACGTTATATGGATAGCCGTAATAATGAAGCACTTGTAAGTAAAGAGGCCGATGAATACTGGCGCAGTGTTGACCTATACATAGGTGGTATTGAACACGCAACAGGACACCTTATCTATTCTCGTTTTTGGAATAAATTCCTTTATGATTTAGGATACGTATGTGATAGTGAACCATTTAAAAAATTGGTCAATCAAGGGATGATACAAGGTCGCTCTAATTTTGTTTATCGCGTCAAGGGAACAAATAAGTTTGTTTCATATGGCTTACGTGATGAATATGACACACAAGAGATACATGTTGATGTTAATATAGTTAGGAATGACGTATTAGATATTGATGCTTTTAAAGCATGGCGTAATGAGTATGCTGATGCCGAGATGATATTAGAAGATGGAAAATATATATGCGGATGGGCTGTCGAAAAGATGTCTAAATCCATGTATAATGTTGTTAACCCTGATTACATCATAGAGAGATATGGAGCAGATACGCTACGTATGTATGAAATGTTCCTTGGGCCTCTTGAGCAGAGTAAGCCATGGGACACTAATGGTATTGATGGTGTAAGTAAATTTATTCGTAAATATTGGAGGCTTTTCTTCGACGATAAAGGTAATTTTACTCTTAGTGATGAAACTCCAACAAAAGAGGAGTTGAAGGTTTTACATAAAACAATTAAAAAGGTAGAGAGTGATATTGAGAATTTCTCGTTTAACACCTCTGTTAGTGCATTTATGATTTGTGTTAACGAGTTAGGTGCACTGAAATGTAATAAGCGTGATATACTACGACAATTAACAATTATATTATCCCCATATGTACCGCATATCACAGAGGAGTTATGGAGTTTAATGGGAGAGAGTGGTAGTGTTTGTAATGCTCTATTCCCAGCATATAATGAGAGTTATTTAGTTGAGAGTAGCTTTGAATATCCAGTATCTTTTAATGGTAAAGTGCGCTTTAAGCTTGCTTTTGCTCTTGATGCAAACAATGATGATATTGAGAGTGCTATACGTTCTTCGGAACAAACAGCTAAATACATTGGTGATGGTGTTATTAAAAAGATAATCATTGTTAAAGGAAAAATAATAAATGTAGTGTGTTAATTATATGTCAGCAAGCATTATTATTAAAGAGATAAAGTCGTACTTCATAATGACGATAGGTTTAATAATCTATTGTTTTGCTTGGACGGGTATATTGGCACCTGCCGAGGTTATGGGAGGTGGTGCCAGTGGTGTTGGATTACTGGTATATCATGCTACTGGCGGAGAGAATGGAGGTATTCCTATCGGAACAGTTTTTCTTATAATGAATGCCATTCTTTTAGTTATAGGTTGCTTTACTGTTGGGTTTAAGTTCGGTGCAAAAACTCTCTATGGTATAGCTGTTGCTTCGCTGCTGCTACGCCTTGGTCAGGCATATCTCCCGAATGATATTTTTCAGATTGCTAATGATAAGTTTCTCACAAGTGTTTTGGGAGGTGCGCTCTGTGGTATAGGCGTTTATATATGTTTTTATCAAGGAGGCAGTGTTGGAGGAACTGATATTATTGCCATGATAATGAATAAATATTTCCGCGTAAGCCTTGGAAAGGTAATTGTCTATTGTGATGTTATAATTGTGGGCATGGCATACTTTATATTCAATAATGTAGCAGCAATAATATATGGATATGTAACTATGGGTGTACTTGGTTATACCCTCGACCTTATTATGTCGGGAAATAAACAGACAACACAAATATTGGTTATGACAAAACATTACGATGAAATGACAACACGTATTACATCCTCAATGCCACGTGGCGTAACATTACTTAAATCTGTTGGTGGTTATAGTCGTACTGAAGGATATGTTGTTATGGTATATTGCCGTCGTAATGAAGTGGGAATGATACATGCCTTGATTAAAGATGTAGATCCAGAGGCTTTTGTCACTAATTCCAGCGTTTCTGGTATTTATGGAAAAGGTTTTGATGAGTTAAGAAGAGCTATTAAAAAATAATATATTATGAGTCAAAAACAGAATATTTTGAGTGAGGTATACTCATATCTTATAATAACTATTGGGTTAGCCATATATGCTTTTGCATGGACAGGTATATTGGCACCTGCTTCGGTTATGGGTGGTGGAGTTAGTGGTATTGGTCTATTGGTATATCACGCCACAGGAGGAGTAGAGGGCGGTGTCCCTATTGGTACAACCTTTATTGTGGTTAATGCTTTTCTTATTATATTAGGTTTCATAACGATAGGTCCTAAATTTGGGGCTAAAACCATATACGCCATAATAGTTGCAACAATCTTTCTACGCCTTGGTCAAGCGTTGCTGCCACCAGATATTTTTCAAATATCTAATGATAAATTACTTACAAGTATTTTAGGTGGTGCCTTATGTGGTGTTGGAATGGCATTATGTTTTGGAAGAGGAGGCAGCACCGGTGGAACAGATATTATTGCTCTAATACTAAACAAATATTTTCGCCTTAGTTTAGGGCGTGTAATTGTTATGTGTGATATCATAATAGTTGGTTCGGCATACTTTATTTTTAAAGATATAGCAGCTGTTATATATGGTTATGTTACTATGGCAGTACTTGGATATACTCTTGACCTTATTATGTCGGGAAACAGACAGACTGTTCAACTTATGGTGGTAACAAAAAAATCAAAAGAGATGGCAAAAACCATCACTACAACTATGACACGAGGTGTTACACTATTAAAATCTATCGGAGGATACACCGAAACAGAAGGTTATGTTCTTATGGTATATTGCCGTCGTAACGAGGTTAATGCAATACATAATTTAATAAGGGAGATTGATTCAGAGGCTTTTGTAACCAATACAAGCGTATCAGGTGTTTACGGTAAAGGTTTTGATGAATTACGTAAGAAAAAAATATATAATATATAGTAGTATATGAGGTTAGATTTTGAACATTTACGCGGAAAAGGTCCACTTATCATCTCGGTAATAGCGGGGTTAATGCTACTATCCTCTATTATATCGCTTTTCTTTTACCCAAAAGAGAATAGTATTGAAGAGATTGTTGATGTAGAGGTACAAAAGCAAGTGGAGGAGGATATAAAAGAGGCAGAGAAAGAGGTATTTTATTATGGAATAAGCTCTTATGAGGTAAATGCTGAAAGTGATAAGGTTAAAAGTGGAGAATCTTTAACCACAATACTTGGAAAATATGGTTTGAGCAATGCTGAAATTTATAACATTGCAAATAAATCAAAAAAGGTATTCGATGTAAGGAAAATGCGTGCTGGAAAAATATATACGGCACTATTAGATAAAGAAGATAACCGCCTTAATTACTTCATATACGATATTGATACGCGTGAATATGTAAAATATAGCCTTCGCGATACTATTGTTGTTGAGAGAATAAAGCGAAAAGTTGAAACTAACAGAAAAACCCTACATGTTAATATTACTTCATCACTTTGGGAATCTGTCATTAATGCGGGAGGGAATGCAGCTCTTGTGGCGACAATAGAGGATATTTTTCAATGGACAATCGATTTTTATGGTATACGCCCCGGCGATAGTTTTTCATTTGTGTATGATGAAAATTTTATAGAGGGGAAATCTGTTGGTATAGGTGATATAGTGGCTGCATCATACCAACAAAGAGGTGATAGTAAATATGCTTTTAGATATACAAGTAAAGGAACAACATCTTACTGGGATGAAAATGGTAAAAGCCTTAAAAGAGCTTTTTTAAAGGCTCCTTTACGCTTTTCAAGAATTAGTTCTAAGTTCACATATAGAAGATTACACCCAGTGCATAAAGTATATAAAGCTCATACAGGTGTCGACTATGCAGCACCATCCGGAACCCCTGTTATGACAATAGCTGATGGTGTGGTAACAGATAAATTTTATAATAGAGGCGGAGGTAATACACTTAAAATAAAGCACTACGTAAGTAATGGACGTTATATGTCAGGTTACCTTCATCTAAGAAGCTTTGCTAAGGGAATAAAGAAAGGTAGTAAGGTTAAACAGGGGCAAATTATTGGTTATGTTGGTTCAACAGGTGTTTCAACGGGTCCTCACCTTGACTTTAGAATATGGCGTGATGGTAAACCTATTGATCCTCTTAAGATGGATAACCTTAGTGGCGACCCTTTAAGTTCTACTGAGATACCGAGATATAAAGAGTCTATCAGCAACGATTTTTCTACACTTAAATCATTAGAAGGGCGAAGTATGGATAATATATCAGATGGTGATAAAAGAAGCATGGAAAGAGAAAGAAATCGCCTTGATAATGAGGAGAGGATAACTGTTGAAGAGTATCACGAAATATAATTTAATATGGAAATAGATAAATTGATTGAGCGTTTTATTCTTAAACATCACGTTATAACTATCGCCACTATTAGTGATAATGGGACTCCACGCACAGCAAATTTATTTTACGCCTATGATAAAAATAGTGCTGAATTTATATTTACCACCTCTGTAACAACCAATCATGGTATGGATATGCAGAAAAATATATATGTAGGTGCTAATGTTGTATTAGAAAGTTCAAATATTGGACGATTAGAGGGTCTACAGATAGAAGGTAGGGCATTTCTTGCTGTAGATGAAGAGCTGAATAAGGCTAAAAAGAGGTATATAAAACGTTTTCCTTTTGCTGTTATAGCAGACTTAGAAATATGGGTTCTAAAGGCTGATTTTTTTAAATTTACTGATAATAAATTGGGGTTCGGAAAGAAGATACTATGGTACAGAGAAGAGAAATATTAGTATGTGGTGCAACAGGATTTATTGGCTCTCATCTTGTGGCGCAACTTTTAATGGATGGGTATGATAATATTAATGTTATATCACGTCGTAAAGATGGATGTGATTATATTAAATATGTAGCTGAAAAATATGGTGTAATGGAGCGTTATAATAGCTCTGTTACGGAACATTACGGAGAACTAATAAACTATGAGTGGCTTGTAGGTATAATGAAAAATACTAAAATATTATATAACTGTGCCTCCGCTGTAGATGTATCAGGCAATAAAAACACTAATATTGTAACAGATAATACCCTACTAACATATATTATAGCTGAAGCGGCTAAGGAGTGTAAAGTTGATAGAGTTATACATCTTAGCTCTATTGCAGCTCTTGAAGTTCAAAAATATCCAACTATCACTAATGAAAATCATATACTTCATAACGTCAATAAAAAATCTCCATACAGTAGAAGTAAATTTTTTTCTGAAAATGAGATGTGGAGAATATATAATAGTGGTATTAATGTATCTATTATTGCACCTGCTGTTGTTCTTGGAGCTGCTGAAAAATGTTTTGTTCGCTCCTCAGCTGCTATAGTAGACAAAATAAGAAAAGGGGTACCTTTTTACACTTTAGGCATTATGGGGTACGTTCTTGTAATCGACGTTGCTCGCGCCATGATTTTAGCCAGTGAAAACGAGAAGGCAATAGGAGAAAAATTTATCCTATGTACAGAGAATATGACATATAAAGACATGATATGTAGAGTAAGTAAAGTTTATAATAAGAAAGCTCCAACTATTAAAATACCTAATTGGTTTATTATATTTATAGGTTTATGCGCTACTTTTATGAGTAAAATAGGTATAAAATCAACCTTAACGCTTGATACAGCATATAATTTAATAACTAAGTCACAGTACGACGGGACTAAAATAATTAAAACATTAAACTTTAAATATACTAATATAGAAGATGGCTTACTCTAAAGAGTAAGCCCAAATTTTCTTATACTCCCTTGGTGTGGTATTAAAATGCTCTTTAAAACGCTTGGTTAAATGAGATGCATTACTAAACCCACACTTAACGGCTATATCACC
>CAYIZU010000036.1:0-7579 GCA_964367795.1 uncultured Rikenellaceae bacterium
GTATAGATAAGAAGTTAACATCGGAGAGCGTGTGGATATTACCCACAGACAAAAATACACCTGTTGGGGTCACGAATTATAAAATAATTGCATATAAGGGGGATGATAGCAGCATTCGCTTGGGGCGATACACTGTTAATTCGGGTGAGTATGTGAAGATATATAAAGCACATATTGCCAACACATATCCACATAATAGATTGGCATATACTCAAGGCTTAGAACTACACAATGGAAAACTCTATGAGAGCAGTGGAGAGTATGGGAAATCTTTCGTACAGATATTAGAATTTCCGAGTATGAAAGTGCTTAAAAGACATAATTTAGATGCAAAATATTTCGGCGAGGGTATAACAATATTAGATAATAAAATATACCTTATCACATGGCGTGAAAATAAATGTTTCGTTATGGATATTAATAGCCTAAATGTTTTGGAGGAGAAATCGTTCAATGGTGAGGGATGGGGCATCACTAACGATGGAAAAAATCTATATATGAGTGATGGTTCACAATATATATATGTATTAGATGCCAAAGATTTCAAGCAAATCGGAAAAATCGAGGTAATGAATGGAGATTCAAAGATAGGCAATATCAATGAATTGGAGTGGATAAATGGTGAGATATGGGCAAACATATATACAACCAATGAAATAGTACGCATAAACCCTAAAACAGGTGCTGTTACTGCCATAATTGATGCATCAGAACTTCTTCTTCAAAGCGACTATAGAGATGACACTGATGTACTTAATGGAATTGCCTATGATAAAGGTAATGATAAGTATTATTTAACTGGTAAAAATTGGCCTAAACTATTTGAGGTAACTTTTAAAATAAAATAGATGATTAGTGCAGAGCTATTGAAAGAGATGATTGCTGTGAGGCATCACCTACATCGCAATCCCGAACTTTCGTTCGAGGAATGGGAAACATCTGCTTACATAAAGAAACAACTATCCAACTATAGCATATGTTATGAAGAGGTTGCAAAAACGGGAATAATAGCTACTGTTACGGGAGGAAAAGATGGAAAAAATAGACTTATACGTGCCGATATTGATGCTCTTCCAATAGTTGAAGCATCAGGGGTAAGTTTTTCATCAAAGAATGGTTCCATGCATGCATGTGGGCACGATATACATTGTGCAGTACTCCTTGGCACGCTCATATGGCTTTCTCAAAATACAAATCGTTTCTCGGGGACAGTAGTTGGGGTGTTTCAACCCGGAGAAGAGCGTTCCCCTGGTGGTGCATCACTTATTTTATCGAGTGGAGCATTAGATAAGTTTAATATCGACGAAGCATATGCTCTACACACCGCTCACGATATGGAAGTTGGTTATTTTGGGGTTCGTATAGGTGAATATATGGCATCCACTTCTGAAATGAGAATTACTGTTAACGGCGAAGGAGGGCATGCGGCATTAACTTCAGGAGATGATAGCAGTATAACTATTGCAGCTCGTATCGCATTATCTCTTAGAGAGATAGAACAGCAACACATTAATAGTGTTGTTGCGATTGGTAAATTTATTGCTGATGGCACAACAAATATAATACCTAATAACGTTCTAATTGAGGGTACGTTAAGAGCTATGACAATATCAGAGCGTGAAAAGATAAAAAGTGAGATAAAATTAGCAGTTAAGAGATTATCACTAACATCAAATGTGAGTTTCAGTGTTGGCTATCCTCCAGTATATAACAATGAGGATTTAAGTGTTGAGGTAATATCTAAATTAAAGAGGTGTTTTGGAGATGAAAAAATAGTACCTCTTAACTTAAGAATGACGGCAGATGATTTCGGTTTTTTTGCGGAAAAATATAAGTCATTCTACTATCGATTAGGCGTGAAGGTAACCAATGGGACTCCCCCACTGCCACACACGCCGTATTTTATAGCTGATGATTCTGCAATAAAATATGGAATAGAATCAATGATTGCTATTATTTGTTAAAACTATTATAGTATTATGTTTTTTTATGATAAAATATTGTTAATTTTAAAATAATTTAATACCTTTGTAGCGTATAAAATTTAATATCTGTGTATGAAACATTTCTAAACGGAAGAATTGTATAAAAATAAATAAAGTAGAAGGCGTATATCTATTCAGGTATATGCTTTTAATAACCTAAAATTAATAAAACTAAAAAAGTATGAATCTTAGAATTGTGTTATTGAGCATAACAATGCTTATTTCATTTAGTGGTAGCGCGCTTGCTCAAGCGAATGACAAACTACTAAATGTATTGCGCTCGGAATTATCGGCGCAGTTTGATGAATTAAAAGGACGCGAGACACCACCTTACATGATGAGTTACCGCGTTATTGACCAGAAAAGATGGTCTGTAGCTTCTAATTTTGGCGATGTATCAAGTGAGAATTTCTCTGAATCTCGCAGTATGATACCTCAAATTCGCCTTGGAAACATGGAACTTGACAACTTTAAAATAAATTTCTATGGGAATCGCATGAATAGCATGGCAAGACTTCCTATTGATGATAAAGCATCGGGCGATGTTGCTATTCGTCAAGCAATATGGCGCGAGACAATGAACAGATATGAGTTTGCTCTTGGAGCTCTTCGCGATGTAAAGGTGAAAGCTGCAACTCAGGTTGAAAACAGTGATAAATCGCCTTCATTCGGAACAGCAGCGGTTGAGAAGTACTATGAGGAGCCAATTACTGGGGAAAAAGCAAATTTAGATATGAAAGCATGGGGTAAGCGCCTTAATGAGATATCTGAAGTGTTTAAATACGATGGTAATATGCTTACTGGTACTGCAAATATTTCATACCTAATTGAAAGACGCTATTTCTTAGATACAGAAGGTCGTGAGATTGCTCAGAATCTACCTTACTGCCGTGTAATGATTAGTGGAACTATTAAAGCTGAAGATGGTATGGAGTTACCTCTTCATAAGTCATATTTCGCTTATGACCCTAAAGATTTACCATCTCAAGAGGTTATGATGGCTGATGCTAAGGCATTATATGCTAAATTAGTTGAGCTACGTGAAGCTCCACTTGTTGACGCATTTACAGGTCCTGCATTACTTTCAGGTGAAGCAAGTGGTGTTTTCTTCCATGAAATATTTGGCCACCGTATTGAAGGTCGTAGAATGAAAAACGATAGCGATGGACAAACATTCAAGAAAATGGTTGGTGACTATGTACTTCCTAAGGCTCTTAGCGTATATGACGACCCAACACGTAAGCAATACAATGGCGAGGACTTAAATGGTTATTATATATTTGATGATGAAGGTATTAGAGGTAAGAAAGTAAATGTTGTAAAGAATGGAAAAATGAACGATTTCTTAATGACACGTACTCCTATTGACAATTTCCCTATGAGTAATGGTCACGCACGTGGTATGCAAGGATTAGACCCTGTATCGCGTCAATCAAACCTAATAATTGAGACTTCGGAAAAGCTTAGCGATGCACAACTACGCAGGTTACTTATTTCTGAATTAAAGAAACAAAAGAAAGAGTTTGGTTTCTTCTTTAAAGAAGTTACTGGTGGTTTAACAATGACAGATAGTAGATCTATCAACTCTTTTGATGTTGACCCTTTAGAAGTTTATAAGGTATTTGCAGATGGTCGTCCTGATCAGTTAGTAAGAGGTGTTAAGTTAATTGGTACTCCGTTATCTATGTTCTCTAATATTATCCATGCTGGTGGTAAGGCGGAAGTATTTACAGGTATGTGTGGTGCTGAATCTGGTAGCATACCAGTAACTGCTATCTCTCCAACTATATTAGTTAATAAGATAGAGGTTCAACGTATAGATAAGTCGAAAGATTTACCAAGAATATTAAAAACTCCAATAAAAAAATAACAGTTTATTTAAGGATATTTTTCAGGGATATGAAGCTTTGCTTGCTTATCCCATCACAAAAATTATTAATAACCATGAGGGAGAAAATAATCCCTCTATAAGAAAAAAATTATGAATAGTTTAAAAAAGATAATATTAAGTGTGCTAACACTATCTACTACACTTGGGGTTTCAGCACAAAATTTCGATGAGAAAGCTATTGTAAAAGCAATGGAAGAGGAGCTTAATAGAAATTTATCTCAGTTAACACTTCCTAACGCAGATAAGCCTTTCTATATGAGTTATACCCTTGGTGTTTCAGAAAGAATACAAATCTCCGCTTCGTATGGTGCTATAACAAATCAAACTGTTGAGCCGATTATAACAAATATGACTAATGTTCAACTTGTTACAGGTAATTACGATAAAAACAGTGAGGTAATGTATGGTATGCCATTAGTAGCAGGTAGTGCTTCTAAGTACCTAACGGTAGATGGTATCAAGAGACAATTCTGGGGACTATCTGATAATAGCTACAAAGCAACAATATCATACAATGCTCAAAAGCAGAATTACCTAATGCAGAACCCTTTAACAGGTGAGCTTGCTACTCTTCCTGAGATGCAGAAATTAGATGCTGTTACATCTCTTGATGCTCCTTCTACTGCAATTGATGTTAACATGGATGAGTGGAGAGAGAATGTTCGTAAACTATCTGCGATATTCAACAACTACAAGGAGATTGATAACTCAACTGTAACACTTGGTGTATCTACATACAATGCTTATAAAGTAACTTCAGAGGGTGTTAAGATTAAAGCTCCACACTATATTGCAGAGCTTATCGTATCAGCAATGTCTACAACGAAAGAGGGTGAAACTGTAAGTGATAATATGCAAATCTTCAAGACATCTCTTGCAGATTTTCCTACAATGGATAAGTTAGAAGAGCAGATTAATAAATTTGCTAAAGGACTTATTGAATACACAACAAGTGAATATATTGATAGTAGATATAGTGGTCCTGTGATGTTTGAAGGAGGTGCGGTTCTTGCTATTTTAAACACTAACATGTTTGGTAAAGAAAGACTTGCAGCTACTCGTCCACAGATTGGTCGTCAACTATCAAGTGAGGCTTTCGGCCGTAGAATAGGCAAAGAGGTTGTTAGCAGCAATTTAACTGTTAAGAACTACACGAACCTTAAGGAGTATAACGGAGAAAAACTTATCGGAGGATACTCTATTGACGCCGATGGAGTAACACCGCCAGCAGAACTAACTCTAATTGAAAATGGAGTTGTTAAGAACCTACTTAATGGTCGCACTCCTACTGTTGGTGCACCGAAATCTACAGGTAGTGCAAGATGGTCTGTGTTAGCACAGTATGCACAAACATCGATAGCTCCTGCTATTGTTCACTATCAAGTTACAAAGGCAACAAAGGATAAGTCGATGAAGAAAGCTCTTATTAAGTTAGCTAAGAAAGAGAAGAAAGAGTATGCTTATATCGTTAGAAGTATGTCTCAAACAGCGTCTAAGATTTACCGTATTAATGTAAAAACAGGTGAAGAGCAACTTATGAGAGGTGCTACGGTTGATAATGTAACTCTTGATAAGTTAATGGATATAGCTGCATTTTCAGCTTCTGAAAAAGTTGCTAATATATTAGCTCCTACAAGAACTTATATGTCATGTATCTACCCAAGTAGTATGATATTAAAATCAGCTGATATCGTTAGTAAGGGTGATGTAAAGGCGAAAACAGAATATTTAAAATCGCCTCTTAAGAGATAATAATATTTTATAATATGATAAAAAGAGGCTGTCTCGAATTATTTCGAGGCGGCCTCTTTTATTAGAAATTTATATCAAAATTCAACATGAAAAAGTTATTTATTGAAGTATGCGCTAACTCTGCTCTTAGCTGTGTAGAGGCTGAAAAGGGTGGAGCTGGACGCGTTGAATTATGTGCAGGAATACCCGAAGGGGGTACAACCCCGAGTTATGGAGAAATATATCAGGCTCGAAAGAGAATATCTATTGAGTTAAATGTAATAATTCGTCCTCGAGGGGGAGATTTCTTATACTCACGTGATGAGATAGAAATAATGAAAACAGATATAATGGTAGCTAAACAATTGGGTGCCGATGGTGTTGTCTTTGGATGCCTTACACCTAACGGCGATGTGGATATGACGCTATGCAAGGAGTTAATAGATGTTTCAGCAGGCATGTCTATAACATTTCATAGGGCCTTTGACGTGTGCAGAAATCCAAAACAAGCGCTTGAGGATATAATATCGCTGGGATTTAATCGAATCCTCACCTCAGGATGCATGCCTACCGCCTATGAAGGACGAGAATTAATACGAGAACTAATAATACAATCCGATAAACGTATTATTATAATGGCTGGCTGCGGAGTGAATGAGTCAAATATTAAGGAGTTACGAGAGTATACAGGAGGGCATGAGTTTCATACATCGGCCCGTGAAACAATAGATTCATTGATGCTCTATCGTAATGATAAGGTATCAATGGGAGGAGTTGTAAAAATTGATGAATTTACAAAAGATACAACATCATCAAAAAGAGTAGAGGATATAATTAGGCTAAGTCGGTAAAATAACATTCTATTTTTACATAAATTTCTATTATTTCATTTTTTTTTATATCTTTGTAGGGATATAACTAATACCCAACTATGAAAGAGAGAAAAAAGAGTTATCTACTACCCATAACAATGATGTTTGCGCTATTTTTCATGATAGCATTTGTCACAGGAGTGCAAAATCCATTAGGATTAATAGTTAAAGAACAATTTTCATTAGGCAACTGGGGTTCTCAGCTACCAACTTTCGCTAATTTCTTAGCCTATGCTGCCTTGGGCATACCTGCAGGTATATTACTTCAGAAGGTTGGTTATAAAAGGACAGCATTGTTAGCTATATGTGTTGGTATTACTGGGGTTATTATTATGTACCTATCAGGTATAATTGGAAGCACAAATATAGGGGTATTTTATATCTATCTCATTGGTGCCTTCATTAGCGGATGTGCCATGTGTATGCTTAATACGGTTGTAAATCCTATGCTTAACACCTTGGGTGGTGGCGGTAATAGAGGTAACCAACTAATACAGGTTGGTGGAGTTTGCAACTCAATTGCAGCTACTATCGCACCAGTATTTGGCGGCTACTTAATCGCTGGAGTAGTGGGTAAGCAGATGATTTCAACCGCCAATCCAATATTCTATGTTGTAATTGCAACTTTCATTTTAACATTAATAGTATTACGCTCTGTTAATATACCGGAGCCAAGTCTTAACAATGATAAAAAGACAAAAGGTGATATCTTCGGCCCCCTATCCTTCCGTCACTTCATTTTAGGAGCTATTGCGATATTTGTATATGTTGGCATTGAGGTTGGCATACCAAATATAGCAAATTTATATATGACTAATAGTATTAGCAACGGAGGATTAGGTATGGATACTACAGTTGCAGGAACAGTTGTCGGCACGTATTGGTTTCTTATGCTCATTGGGCGTATAATTGGTTCATCTATTGGTAGTAAGGTATCATCTAAAAGTATGCTTGTAACCGTATCTGTATTAGGATTTATGTTTGTATTAATAGCAACGCTTATATCTCCTGCGACAACGGTTAGCATGCCCGTTTTCAAATCAAATTTATCATTTGGCATGGCGAATGTACCATTAGGCATTATGCTATTTGTTCTGTGC
>CAYIZU010000036.1:7589-9220 GCA_964367795.1 uncultured Rikenellaceae bacterium
ATGTGGGGCAGCATATTTAACCTTGCCGTTAATGGCTTAGGTAGATATACCGAGGCTGGTTCTGGAATATTTATGCTTATGGTATGTGGTGGTGGAATAATCCCGTTAATACAAGGTTTCATAGCTGATAAAACATCCTATTTAACAAGCTACACAGTGGTTTTAATAGGTTTTATATATTTGTTATATTTTGCCTTTATTGGCTCAAAGAAAATAGAAAAATATGCAGACGACAATTAAGCCCTACGTAGTAGGAGTTGATATAGGTGGGCAATCAACGAAGATAGGTGTTGTTGACAGAGCCGGTATTATTATTAATCAAACGATAATTTCTTCGCTATATAAAAGAGGTGAGGCATCAATATTTATTAATTCACTATGCGATACGATACGTTCATTGGTAGATATTAATCTTCTGCAAGGTATTGGTATCGGTGCTCCGAATGCTAACTATTATACTGGAATAATAGAGGATGCTGTTCATTTAGAATGGACGAAAGGAGAAGCGGTGTATGTTACTAAGGAGGTATCAGAAAGGCTCAACGATGTACGTGTTGTGATGACTAACGACGCCAATGCAGCTGCAATGGGTGAGATGATGTATGGCGTAGCTAAAGGGATGAGGAATTTTATCGTCATTACTCTTGGAACGGGTGTTGGGAGTGGTATTATCATTAATGGAGAAGTTGTATATGGGCATGATGGCTATGCAGGCGAATTAGGGCACACAGACGCTATCCACGAAGGAGGACGCCAATGTGGATGTGGGCGTTTTGGGTGCTTGGATGTTTATGCGTCGGCACTTGGTGTAGCGCAAACAGCAACTGAATGGCTTAGAGAGAGAGATGAGCCCTCAATTTTACGTTCAATAGAGGATAAAATTACAGCTTTAGACATCTTCAATGCCGCCGAGCAAGGCGATGCGCTTGCAATAGAAATTTTTGACTACACAGGACGATTGTTAGGTCGTGCATTTGCCGGTTTTGCACATTTCAGTTCACCCGAAGCATTCATACTTTTTGGAGGATTAGTAAAAGCGGAAAAATATCTAATAAATGCCATTGAAGAATCTATGAATGAATATCTATTACCTATGTGGCGTAACAAGATAAATATACTCACTAGTTCACTAAATGAGAGTGATGCAGCGATACTTGGTGCAAGTGCATTAGGCTGGTAGTATCATCCAAATAATACTTGGAAAAAATATGTGACAGCAACTCTTCCCTAAATTAACGCAGGAAAGAATGTATACAACTTATCAATAGGTATTTTCTTAGCAAGTTCTTTTATTGCTTTATTTTTTATATTGTACACATTTTCTGGTGTACGATTTAATTTTTCCGCAATTTCATTTGACTTATAACCCTCAATGTAGAGTCTTAATACAGCTGCATATGTCTCTGGAAGGGCATTAATAGCATGATAGATTTGAGAATATAGCTCAACCTCTACTATTTCAATATCAATATATTCGTTATTAATTTTTTTACTCTCTTCGTAGGCGTTAACCGATTTAAGATGGTCCAAGAAATTTCTAAATCCATTTTTTATTGAGGTGTATATATAAGCCTTCAATTTTGATATATTATCAAACATAACATCTGACAACCAAATTTTCACAAAAACAT
>CAYIZU010000036.1:9296-13631 GCA_964367795.1 uncultured Rikenellaceae bacterium
CAATGTATACACATCACCAAATCCATCTTCTTCTCTATTATTAAACTTCAATAATAATTGCTTATCTACCACCATACCACAAAGATTAAATTAAGCTACAACTCTGCAAATATACGAAAAAAATATAAAAATATTGTTTTTCGCGATTAGAAAGTTAATTTACTTCTGTTTATATAATATACGAGTTAATAAATTCGATAACATTTGATTAAAAAAAAAATGAATTATGACAAATACTAATAATAACTTAGATTGCAATTGTGGCTTAAATTCTCAGAAAGTAGCAGAGGATATAGGTTCAATTATAAATGTTAAAACAAATGATACGCCTCACTTAGATTATGCTATTGAAAATGAGATTGGATAATTAAGTAATTTAATTGATAGACTGAGTGATAATGATAGAGGCGATATGATACTTTCATATTTTAAAAATGCCGATTCTCAAAAATCACTAAATGGTGCATTGAATGCTATTAAAAGTCATCGAAAAATTAAGAGAAGAAACCTTGTTATTAGATACGTATCTTATTCTGCTGCAGCGGCTATACTATTTATAACCTTCTCTTTATTAAATAAGCCCATCATTGAAGATATTTCTATTGATACACCGCAGCTTATAGAATATAAGATGGACGACATATTAACCCCTACCCTATTTACTCATAGCGGAGGTTACTCGTTAAGTGACACATTAACAGTAAAGAGCAAAACTGACTATAAAATAGTTGATGGCACAATAGTAAGAGAAATTTCGCAGGATACTACAGTTAGATACAACGAAATAGTTATCCCACGAGGTTACAGATACAAGGTAGAGTTGAGTGATGGTACAATAGTACATCTCAATGCAGGTAGCTTAATTAAATACCCCACAAAATTTACTGGTAATAGCAGAAGAGTAAAGTTAGAAGGTGAGGCATACTTCTCGGTTAAAAAGTCAGATAAACCATTTATCGTAGAGGCGGGCAGCAAGGAGATAAAGGTATATGGAACTGAATTCAATGTGAATAATAGTCAAAGTGGTGTTGTCACAACGTTACTTGTCGAGGGTTCTGTATCTGTCAAAGTTGATGAGAGTAAGGAACTATTTATTAAACCTAATGAGATAGTAAAATATAACAGTAACAATAAAAGTATTTCGGTAGATCATATCGAAAATTTAGAGAACTACTTAGGATGGATAAATGGAGATTTCCGATATCGTAACCATCCTCTTAGGGATGTTATAGCAGATATTAGTAGTTGGTATGGTGTTGATGTAACACTACAGCCTAATATGCTGGAGACAGAGGTTTCACTCTTTGCACGTAGAGAACAAAGTATTTCAGAAATACTTAGCTTAATAGAGTTCGCAATAAATGTTAAATTCACTAAAAAAGGAGGTAATGAGTATATAGTAGAGATGGGAGAAAAATAGATAATAGATGTTATACTCAAGGAGTATCATTATTAATTCATGAGAGTCATTTATGTGTAGAATATAGATGTATATAAACTTAAATAATTAGAAATCAATGAATAAAAATTTTACTTGTAATTATATAAGCAAGATAGGCGTACTTCTTATGGCCATTATCTGCTTAACAATAATTAGTAGTCACAATGTTTATGCAGATAGCAAGTCTGACAAGCAAGTGATAAAACAAATGAAAGAGAAGAGGATATCTGTTAACCAAAGAGGCAAACTATTAGATGACCTATTGGGAGAGATATGTAAAAAGGCGGAATTAAGCTATGTTTTTGATAGCTCTATCAAGGTTAGTACGGTTGACAGGTATAGTCTAAACGTATCAAACGTATCAATAGAGTCTGCGATAACTAAGCTTCTACAAGACACACCATACACTTATCAGATAGTTGATGGCAAAATAGTAGTTCGCAATAAGACCATTGAACCGCAAGTTCAGGAGGCAAAGAGAGCTCTTACCATCAGAGGTAAGGTGTTAGATACGGCAAAAAAACCAATCATAGGGGCATTAGTTTTGCTTGAAGGTACCGGCTATGGTGCTTTAACAGACGATGAAGGAATGTATATGTTAGTTTTAGATGCTAACAAGTCGGATATTGCTAAAGTATTGGCAAACGCTACTCTTGAGGCCTCGTTCACAGGAAAAGAGAGCATAAAAATACCTATATATGTTAATGGCGTTTTACAGGAGCGTACTTATAATAACCTTATCATCACCCTAAAGGACGACATAATGGATATGAACTCTGTTGTTGTCACTGGTTATGGTAATATTAGTAAGACATCGTTTACTGGTAGTTATACAACTGTCACACAAGAGGAGTTAAAGCGCATATCTCCAAACAATGTGTTATCGGCACTACAGGTAATAGATCCATCATTCCGCGTTATGCTAAATAATGAATTTGGTTCTGACCCTAATGCAGTACCAGATATATCAATACGTGGTAATTCAGGTATTGGTGTAACGGAATTAGATGAAGGCGTATCAAGATCTGAAATATCTTCTAACCCTAATCTTCCAACATTTATTATTGATGGTTTCGAGGTTAGTGTTACTCGCGTATTTGATTTGAATGTTAATCGTATAGCCTCTATCTCAATCCTTAAAGATGCGGCAGCTACCGCTATGTATGGTTCGCGTGCTGCAAATGGAGTTGTTGTTATCACAACTATACCTCCTAAGCCGGGAGAACTACAGGTTTCTTATAGAACTAACTTTACTGTTTCTGCTCCAGACCTAAGCAAATATAACTTAGCCAACGGAGAGGAGAAATTAGCTATTGAGAAGGCTGCTGGCATATACGACTGGCGAATGCAAGAACTTGCTAGTACAGTTAAAGAGCCGACATATTCTTACAAATATGAAGAGGCATACAATCAAAAGCTACGTGAATTAGAGAGAGGCGTATACACTGACTGGGCGTCATTGCCATTGAGAAATACAATATCTCAAACACATTTTATGCGTTTAGAGGGAGGTGCTGAAGGTATCCTATATGGATTAGACCTTGACTTCAAACAAGATAATGGAGTAATGAAAGAGTCATTCCGCCGTAACTATGGTTTAGGTTTTGATGTTCAATACACTTCTGCAAAATTCCTATTTAAGAATAGCGTTGCGTTCAATGCTACCGACGCAGAAGATTCACCATACGGATCATACTCTAACTTCACATTAATGAATCCGTATGATGCTTATACTGATGAGTTTGGAAATGTATTAGAATATATAGAGCAAAATTTTGGAGGCTCTTCTTCTATGGGAAGTGCTGGAAGCGGCGGCGAGGTAGCCAACCCTATGTACGACGCAACTCTTGGAAGCTTTGGATTGCAAGATATCAAAGAGTTCAGAGATAACCTATCTATTAAGTATTTCATCAATGCGAACATGAATGTTCAAGCAACATTAGGCTACTCGTTAACTGTTAATGAGAGCAGTGATTTTATTGATCCTATGTCTGGAAGGTATTTAAATATGAGTACTGACAAAAAGGGTAGCTTAACAAATAGAACAGACATAACCAATAGTTTAGATGCAAGATTGGGTTTATACTACAATAAGGTGCTCGGCAATCACAACATCAATGCTGGTTTCAATATTGAAGCAAGGGAGTCTCAATACAGTTCAACAGTTGAATCATATACTGGTTTCCCACAAGGAGGTTTTACAGATCCAATTTTTGCTGAGGAGATGATAAATGACCGCCCAACAAAGGTAAAAGATAAAGCAAGAAGTTTTGGTAGTAACATTTACATGAACTATACTTATAAGGATATTTACCTACTTGACTTATCTGGACGTATAGAGGGTAGTTCAGTATTTGGCACAGAGTCTAAAGTTGCACCTTTCTGGTCTGCAGGTGCCGGATTAAATATCCACAACTACAATTTCATGAAGAATCAGAAAGTGTTCACACGATTAAAACTTGCTGCAAGTTACGGACAGACAGGTAAAGCTGATTTTGCGCCATCTACAGCACGTACAACATATGAATTATTATCATTAAGATATCCAACAGGTAGTGCTGCTGGCATGGTTGCACTTGGTAATGAGAACCTAAAATGGGAGATAACTAACAAGTTAAACCTACTATTAGATGTTGAAATGTTTTCAGGTGCATTACAGGTTAAGTTTGAGAGATACTTCAACACAACAAATGACCTAATTGCTGATGTTGCTATTCCTGCATCGACAGGATTCTTAACTTATAAAGATAATATTGGTGCTATGACTAACAATGGATATGATATATTTGTTAGAGCATTAGTTTACAACAGCAATGATTTAAGAATCTTTGTTAATGGTAACCTAAACCATAATGTAAATGAGATAACCGAGATTTCGAACTCTCTACAAAGAT
>CAYIZU010000037.1:0-13627 GCA_964367795.1 uncultured Rikenellaceae bacterium
CGGGAAAGCTCGTTGGGAGTCACGTATTTACTTATAAAACCATCAATATCTAAGTCAATAATTTGCTCCATTGTTTCATCGGAATTCTCAGCGGATAATATTAGCACCTTTAAATCAGGATACTCTACATTAACACGCTTAGCAATCTCAATTCCCGAAATATCAGGAAGCCTGATATCAAGCAAAACAATGTCAACTTTCACATTATTCTCAAGTAATTTAAAAAATTCCGCCGCCGAACCAGCCTCAGCAACAACCTCTATATTCAACCCAAAACTTTGAGATAAAATAGTATTTTTTATCCCTAACCGAACCAAATAATGGTCGTCAACTATGATTATTTTAACTTTTTCCATTAGCTACCTTTCTTACAGTGAATGATACAATTGTTCCCTCTCCTTCAACGCTATTAACAGAAATTTCACCTCCATTCATAGCAACCATCTCTTTTACTATAATCAACCCAACTCCAGTACCACTCTCTCCCATTGTTCCCACAATAGAGCGTGTTGGGTCTAACTTAAACAAATTACTCATCGTTTGCCTTGACATACCAACCCCGTAGTCTTGAATATTTATTCGGCTAAAATCTATATCTACACTCTAAACCTCCAGCGAAATAGAGCTATTAATATGTGAATATTTAAGGGCATTAAATATCAAGTTTCGAAGAATAGTTAATATCATATTGAAATCACCGTAGGCAATACTCTGTGGTTCTACATTGCTATTAATAACTATATTCTTTTGATGCAAAGTAATATGAAAAATCTCCTCAATCTCCTTTACTAAAGTAAATAAATCTATCTTCGTTGGATTGTATGGTAGAGTTTTAGACTCTATTTGAGACCAATTAAGTAGGTTGTTAAGAAGATTTAACAGTGCCCCCGACGAACGTAGTAAATCATCACATTGGTTTTTTATATCCTCATATTTAAGACAGTCCATATTATTTACCATCAACTCCAAGAGCATTTTTTGAGATATAAGAGGATTTTTTATATCATGCGATACAACCCTCATAAATCTATCTTTAAGCATATTAATTTCCTTAAGTCGATTATTTGATTTACGTTGTATCCTATATACTATTGTTATCAATATTGAGCTCAAAAGAGCTATGATAATAATATACTTAATACGCATCTTATATATAGCAATCTCCGACTCATACTCTTTTGTTTTATACTTCACACTAAAATCATTTAGCTGACGCACCGTTTCTGCTTTAAAAAGCGAGTCTGAAAGTTCCGCCGCCTGCTTAGCATTATAAAATGCTGCCTTATAATCCCCTAACTTAACTTTCAACTCTGCATTAACACTGTACGCCTCACACAACACCTGCTTGTGCCCCGAACGTCTAACCATATCTATGCTCTGCTCTATCCATTCGGCATTTTCAGCCATTATACCCATCTCTATTAACGAAAGGGCCACTATCTCGCTATCATTAATAATTTCAGCTATCTTATGGGCATCTTTAAAGTATTGTTCCGCACGTTTCGAATCGTTCAATAACCTATAGCAGCTACCTAAATTATATAATGTATTGCAAATTGTTGCACTATCTCTAATCTCCTTCTGCAACTCAAGAGTTTCATTATATTGCTCAATAGCCTCTTCGAATCTCTTCTTCTTCTGATATATATTACCTATATTATTTTTTGCTATTGACTGCCCCATTTTATTATTTATATCCGTCGCCAGTTTCTCAGCTCTAAGATAGTGCTCAAGAGCTGTGTCCCACTGCTCTTGAAAGAAATAAATAAGACCTAGCTGCATAGAACAGCGAGCACGTATCTCTTTTTGATTATCATTACCCTCAATCAGTTTTATAACATTAAGGATTGTTTTTATCGCCTTATCATAACTCCCTGAGTAAGTTAAATACATACCATACTCATACATGTACTTAGGTTTCAACTCCTTATCTCCCTTCAATTCATCGTACACAGCAAGCATCTCCTCATAGTAGTTTATCATATTAGGAAGATTCTGCTCTTTATACGCCTTTTCAATAAGTTTTAGATAGTCCTCTATATTTTTTTGCGCAGCATTAACCTCTACCGCACTAATTATGAAGAGATAAATGACAACTATTACCTTTATAAAAAATCTTATATTCATAATTAATATCCTTCATTTTGAGCATTATTCAATTCTGGGTTTAGTCCAAACTCTCTTATTGGAATTGGGAAAGTCAAGCCCCAATAGTTAGCAGGGACAGTTACTGTTGACGATACTTGTGTAACTCTATCAATAACCGCATAACGTTGGGCTATTAACTTATCAAACCCAACAGCACTTTGTATGTCGCGAGTAAAAGCAACCCTCCAACGCTTTATATCAACAAGCCTGCGGCCTTCTCCTAAAAACTCCATGGCACATTCATCCTGAATAGCCTTAAATATATCTCCACCCTCTACTCTATTCACACAATTACCGCTCCCTTCACGAAACTCACTAAGTGTTACCGCACCTTCACCATTTAGCATGTATTCCGCCTCTGCCTTTATCATATACATTTGCGCTAAAGTAAAAACTTTTGGGCGAGAGTGATATTTATTTACTGAACCATCGAATTTATTAATATAAAAAGCGGAAGTGGCCACGCCATCTGAAGCAACTATATCTCCCTCTGAAACATACACACCTCTTCGCCAATCATTAACAGCATATAACCTTGTCAACCATCCACAAGGAGCAACACTAACTCTACGCGATCCACTCGTTTCATCAATAAAACTCATATCCGTATTATCCAATACAGCATCGGTATATTGGCTTTCTGGTTCAAGATTTGAAGATTCAAGGTCAAACATAAATATCACCTCCGTAGAGTTATCCATCTGCCACAATTTAGCAAATTCACTTTTAGTGGTTGAGAGTTTATATTTATCGCTGCTTATCAATTTATCAGCATAGGTAATAGCATCATCATAGTCGTGCATATCAAGAGCCACCTGCGCTTTGATAGCATCAACACAATCCTTTGTTAAATACGTCGAAAGTGCCACCCCCTCATTAAGCAATAATTTTTCTGCCTCTGCTATATCTTTTAATATTTGATTATATGTATCTCCTAAAGAGCCACGCGTGCCCCCTGCATACTCTGTATTATATGATGTAATAAGTGGTACACCATAGTCTGTTGCGGCTGTTGTTGGTTCATAATCCTTACAAAAACGAACCGCCAATTCTCGATATATCATTGCCCGTAGTAGATACATCTCTCCTTTCCATGATAAAACATCACCATCAGAATCCTCTATATTATCTACATTATCAAGGAAGGTGTTAATTCGAGAAATCGTACGATATGCATCATTCCATATAGAAGATATATGCCTATCACTTGACGAGAGTGTGAATGTAGTGAAATATATCCCACGCGTTCCTGCATTCACTAATTCAGTAAAGAGGTCAGTCGCATAGTCTGTCAAGTATGCGTTCGTTCCAGTATATAAATAGCGCGCCATAGAGTAGGCGCCTATGCGCACACCTGAAATATCACTCTTATTTTTTATATTATCGTAATCTAATTTTGATTTATCATGCTGATCGAGCGAACATGAGCTCAATAAAAGCATCAGTAGCACAGTATATATTCTTTTCATCTCTTACACTATTTAAAATGTTAATTCTACTCCCAAAGTAAATTGACGACTATTTGGATAGTTGTCAGTTGCTACGGAACTATCTAATTCAGGATCAAAACCCTTAAATTTTGTTGCGGTTAGTATGTTTCTTCCACTTATCCAAATCTTAGCCGACGAAGATAAGTCATAAGCCAACTGAATATTCTTTAATCTGAAATATGAGGCATCTTCCAATGTATGAGAGCTTAAGTACTGCATACCACCATCGCTTTTTTGCCAATCAAGTGAAGGATAGGTAGCTCTATCTCCCTCCTGTTTCCAATAATCCAATATACCTGTAGACTGATTAGCCGAAGGCGATGCGAACATAATATTTTCTGTAAAGAAACGATTACGATTCCACAAATATCTCCCCTGCGAAAATGTAGCATCGGTAACAAATGTTATTTTTTTATATTTCACCTCCAAAGAGAGTCCTCCTGTATAAGGAGCTATCCATGTCTTATTAATCATAACAGGAGGAGCATTCAATGCAGAATAGGCTACCCCTCCAGCTCCGTCGTTATACATACCATTACCAGTAGCCGCATCAACTCCCAACCACTCTTGCATATAATATGTTCCATATGGGGCGCCTACATGAAGAATATTTGATTCCCCCTCGGGATAGCTCTCACTACCATTAGACAACTCAAGAATAATATTTTTATTGCAGTTTAGATTAGCTGTCAAATTCACCGACCAATCACTATTTTTATAGAGTTCTGCCTTTATATAGATATCAACGCCTCTATTAAGCATAGAGCCGGCATTCTTCATCTGTGATGTAAACCCCGTTGTGCCTGAAATAGGAGTGTCAAGTAACATATCTTTTGTTATGCGATTATAATACTCAATACCGATATGATACTTCTTAAAAATTTTTGCCTCAATCCCTATATTTAATAAATGATGTGTTTCCCACCTAAGATTACTATTTCCCGAACTACTTAAACGCCAGCCAGAGTCATCACCATAAAGAACATTTGACAGCATTGCATATTGCTCGTAATCGCCAATTCCGGCATTACCCGATGTTCCATAACTTGCCCTTATGTTAAGACTATTTACCCATTCAACATCCGATATAAATGCCTCTTCAGCTACTCTCCACATTCCGCCAATAGAGTAAAAGAGCGCATTACGATTTGCCTCACTAAAACGTGAAGAGGCGTCATTTCGTAACGATAGGTTAAGAAAATACTTATCATTGAAGTTATAATCTATACGAGCAAAAACGGAGTTAAAGGTTGATATGTTTTCATTATACACCGGAACAGCAGAGGATAATCCCGCACCAATATTAATAAAATTATCATTTGTCACCCCTGTTGTTTTTAACTCTCGAGATTGCAGGCTATTGTAGATTGATTCATGCCCAAGCAAAACAATAAAATTATGCTTATCAACATTAAAATCATACTCAACACTATTAGTTACAACCCAACTATAATACTCTGAAATATTTTCAGTAATCTCACCTTCACCACCAGCATGAGGGTAGAGAGGAGATGTTGCATTCATCTGTTTATAGCTATAGCCGTTACCTCCAAGCATAGTGCGAATTAATAGATTCTTTATTGGTGTTAATTCTAAGTAGATATTACCATTAACATTTAACTTTCTCTCTTCACGTGGAAACATCTCGGGCATAGTTAACGGAGATGGATAATAATTCGTATGAGGAAGTAGTAATAAAGGATTCCCTTCATCATCATTAGGATTTTGATATGATGGAATCATGATAGATCCAATAATAGGATCAGTGAACCACAAGCCATCAGTAACCTCGCTTAATATATTATTGGCTTTATAGTGTCCAAGAGCAATATTCATCCCTATCGTTGCCCACTCTCTAATGTCTGAACTCAATCCTGTGCGGAATGTAAATTTATTCATATCAGATCCCGCTGTTACACCTTGCGCATCATAATAACTTGTTGAAAAATGATATTTAGAGTTATTGCTCCCTCCACTTACCGACAAACTACTTTGATATGTGGGCGCACTATTATCATATATTAAATCTTGCCAATCATAATTACCGAGTGAAAGCAAAGTCTCTGCACTGGCGTTAGCGATAACACCTGCATCTACCATAAACCCTACATGTTCTTCAGTTGTCATTGGAGTAAGTCGAGGTTTAACAGGTGATGCAAATGATAGCCCCGCCGAGAAGCTCACCGAAGGCCTAGTATAGTAACTACCCTGTTTTGTTGTAATACATATCACACCATTTGCACCACGTGAACCATAAATAGAGGTAGCTGAAGCATCTTTGAGAATCACCACACTCTCAATATCATTAGGGTTAAAAGTTAATGCAAAACGAGAATCAACGGGCACACCATCAATTACGAATAATGGTTCATTTGAGGCATTGACAGAGCCATAGCCCCGCAGCCGTATTGATGATAAGGAGTTAGGGGCACCTGATGATGTAATAACAGAAAGTCCTGCAACCTGCCCCGATAATGCATCAAGAAAATTGGACGTTGGGCGGTTCTTCACCTTGTTAGAATTCACTGTCGCCGTTGAACCAACACTCTTATCTATATCTCTTCCGCTGCCGTAGCCCATTACAACAACCTCTTTTAAATTGATAGTATCCTTTGTTTGAGCATATAATGCTGTATAGGTTACCATTAATAACAATGTGATGTAAATTTTCCTCATATATTATATTTAGTTAGCATTAAAATCTCACAAAGATAGTGAATTAAATGTAATTTACATAATAATCCTCTATATTAGCTCATAATAGTTATAACATTATTAAAAATAATGAAAAAATATTTTCACTAATACATGCAATACCATTTTTTTTAATTACCTTTGTGGGTTAAAGGTGTATAATAGCAACTTACCCAATTAAAATATGAGAAATATAGACTATAAACATAATAAGATATTTAAGAAATTTATCGAAAAAACCTCTGATAAACAAAGGCTTATAATATTGGCTTTTTTCATTGGAGTTGCTGCTGCTTTGGTAGTTTTTCTATTCGAAGCCACCGTTGAAGGAATCAAGGATTTTGTCTTTAACATCTATTCAAAACCAGAGCTTAAATATTTAATATTCGTTACACCATTAGTTGGTATTATTATAGTAACACTATTTGTAAAATATTTAGTTAAAGACGATATAAGTCATGGGGTAACAAAAGTTTTGAAGGCTATTTCTAAGAAATCATCTAAAATAAAGGCGCATAACACCTATTCATCAATGATAGCTGGGGCACTTACCATTGGTTTTGGCGGAAGTGTTGGACCAGAGGCACCAACGGTACTTACAGGATCGGCTATCGGCTCTAATGCAGGTAAAATTTTTGGACTTAATCATCGACAAACAACAATACTTCTTGGTTGTGGCGCAGCAGCAGCCTTAGCAGCCATCTTTAAAGCTCCAATAACGGGAGTGGTGTTCGTTTTATAATTTTTAATTATTGAGATGGCTATATCATCAATGATACCCCTGATCATTGCTGGGGTAACAGAAAATATGTTGACCTATTTCATTCACGACCCTGTACCGGTGTTTGAAACAGCCTTACCCGACTCTCCTGTAGCGCTACGAGATATGCCCTTCTATATCATATTAGGTATAATATGTGGATATGTATCATACTATATAATATTGTCGTCAGGAAAAATAGAGGGGTGGTTTAAAAAAATAAAGAAACAGTATATTAAATGGATAATAGGTGGTAGTGCAATAGGTATTCTTGTTGGAGTACTACCTCCGCTTTACGGTCAAGGTTACGACTCAATAACTATGCTTCTAAGTGGAAATATTGACTCGCTATTCAACAATTCGTTATTTATAGAGTATAAAGATAATAGTTGGGTTATAATCGCTTTTCTTGCGGCTATTATAATAATGAAATCTGTTGCGATGTCGTGTACCAATGCCGCAGGAGGTGTAGGAGGGGTTTTTGCTCCTTCGATATTCTTAGGTGCTTTCACAGGGTTCTTTACAGCTTTTGCTATTAATCATATCTTTGGATTAGATCTGCCCTTAGTGTGTTTTGTACTTGTTGGCATGGCAGGGGTTATGTCGGGAGCTATGGATTCACCGCTAACAGCAATATTCCTTATTGCCGAAATAACAGGAGGGTATGAATTATTTGTGCCGTTGATGCTTGTAGCAGCAATTTCATTTGCCATAAGCTACTACTATGCACCATTTTCAGTATATACTCGTGAATTTGTGTTAAAAGGTGATACCATAACATTAAGCAAGGAGAGAACGCTACTATATCTCAATATAAATAATCTAATTGATTTTACTACCGTGCATAGAGATATGACTCTACGTGATATGATTGATGTAGTTGCCGAAAGTAAGCGTAATCTATTCCCCGTTGTTAACGAGGCACGACACTTAGTTGGGTATCTAACATTAGATGATATAAGAAAAGATATATTTCATCAAGAACTATTGGATAATCGTAAGGTAAGCGACTACATGTCTACTCCATCAAATATTATAGAGGATAACGACTCTATTAGCACGATACTCGACAAGTTTGACAGTAGTGGAAACTGGAATCTTCCTGTTGTAACAAATATTGATAAAAAATATATAGGTTTTATATCTAAGTCGAAGATTTTTTCTGAGTATCGTAACGAATTACAAAACTAAAATTCTATTGTAGTATGATAGAGAAAATAAAAGAGAGAGCAAGGGAACTTAAAACATTCGTTCTTAGTCTTATACAAGATAAAGTATTTGCAGCTGCATTTGCCTTATCTTTTCTCATATGGTTTATTTACTCGTTATCGGGAAATTTCACCACCGTCATAACTATCCCCGTGCATATAACTGGCGCTCTGGTGGGTAACTCTATGGGAACAACAACGGAAGAAACTAAAAGCTATGAAATAGATTGCAAAGTTGCTGGTAGCGGCTTTAGAATATTGCGAAGTGCGCTTTTTTCCGATGTTAAAGTTAATACATCAGAGCTAAAACTTGATAAGCAGCCAGATGGCAGTTACGTGGTGGATATGTCATCGTTAGAGAAGGCGATAAATAATAAAATACAGGGTATGGATGTTGTGAATATCTATACTAATAAAATTGCATTTAGCGCACTAACACACACAACTAAGTCGGTTCCGGTAGATCTTAACCTAACCTTAAATAACGATGGGCAATATATGCCTATTGGGGATGTGATAATAGATCCTGCTGAGATTACCATAACTGGACAGATTGAGACTGTAAATGCAATAACAAGTGTAAAAAGCAAATATCTAACTATTAGTAGCAAAGAGAGTAGTGTATCGGGCGAGGTGGAACTGAGCCCTATGGAAAATATTGAATATAGTCAAAATAGCGTATACTACCATATAAGATTTGAGAGATATGTTGAAAAGAAGGTAACGAAAGAGATCGAGATAAGAGGAGCAGATAATACATATAGCACCCTACCATCAACTGTTGAAATTACCTTAAACATTGCAGAGAGTATCTATACAGACTTTAAGGAGGATAATATTAAAATTTTTATTGATTTATCAAAAGATGACAAAGCAGGAAATATTCATATTATAGATTATGATAAACTACCGCAAGGCATAGAAATCAGAGATATATCACCTCGTTTTGCAAAGGTGTATCTAACAAGAGCAAAAAGGAGCTAAATATGGCAGTTATAGGAGTTACTGGCGGTATTGGTAGTGGCAAAAGTTATGTGGTAGATGTTTTTGCTCTTTTAGGCGCAGCGGTATTCCGTAGCGATGATGCAGCAAAAGAGATAATGGCTAATAACAAACACGTCATAAAGTCTGTAATTGAACTTTTTGGTGTAGATGCATATAAAGAAGATTGTGAACTAAATAGGCCATATATTGCGGAGCAAATATTTACAAATCCGGAAAAAAGATTGGCACTCAACGCGATAGTGCACCCCGAAGTTGCCAGTCATCTCTGTGATTTTATAAAGAAACATAAAGATGGTATTGTTGTTACGGAATCGGCAATAATATTTGAGAGTGGATTCAATAAATATGTTGATATTGTTGTCTCCGTAACGGCTCCAATTGATATTAGAATTGAGCGAGTTATCAAAAGAGATAATTTAAGTGTTAATGATATAATGTCTCGCATCACATCACAAATGAGCGATGAAGAGCGTAACAAGCTGTCGGATTTTATTGTATATAATTTAGGGGATGCACTTATTGTCCCGCAAGTGATTTATATATTAAAAAAAGTCAAGAAAAAAAATATTAAATAATTAATAATTTTTCTTTCAAAGTATTTGATTGTAATTTTTTTTTTATATATTTGTGCCGAATATAGCGACAGTGCTTTAAAGTATCGCGTAAAATATATTACAGCTGTTATTCGTTTATAAGGTAAGGAAACAAATAGAAAAACTTAAAGATATGGAAGTTAAAAAGTCTGCAAAGGTTGATTTGCAAGCCAAGAAAGGCGTGTTTGCCCAAGTGGGATTAATAGCATCACTACTACTTATATGGGGTATGTTTAATATACCACAGAGTGAGTTGGAGTTAGAGATTGTTGAGGCGGAAGAGGTTGAGGTAGTACAAGATTTACCTCCTGTTACTCGTCCTGAAGAGCCTGTAAAGCAAAAAGTACAGAAGGTTGTTGCGCCATCTATCACCGATAAAATTGAGGTGGTTGATAATGAAATTGAGCTTGAAGAGACTGAACTTTTCAATCCCGAAACTGATGAACATACACCGAACTGGGCAGGTCTACCAACAGGTACGCCGAACGATGGAGAGTTACTTTTAGAGGATGAAGCACCAGTATTTAAAGCAGAGGTTTCTCCAACATTCGATGGAAAAGCGGGTGGTAAAGAGAGTCAAAATGCATTCCGTAATTGGGTACAAAAGCGCGTTAAATATCCTACTATTGTACAAGAGAGCAATATTACAGGTGCAGTGTCTCTACGTTTCGTTATTGGAAAAGATGGCAAGGTAACAGATATTCAAGTTCTATCAAGTCCAGATAAGCTACTTACTGAAGAGGTAAAGAAAGTGCTTCTTTCTTCTCCGGCTTGGACACCTGGATTGCAGCGCGACAAAGCGGTACCTGTATATGCCACAATTAGGATAGTATTCAAATTATAAGAACTTAGTATAAAAATAAGTAATACTTAAAATTTGACAAGAAAGGAAAAGAGGCCGTCTCGAATTGTTTCGAGGCGGTCTTTCAGTTTTGGTGTTTAGTGATGAGTATAAAACGGAGCGTACTTATGTACGTGAGTATTTAGTCGCCTCTTAAAAAAAGGTTCATCAAACTGATAATCACAGATTTAGCTTTTGGGGTGATTTTTGTTTTCAACCAGCCTTTTTTAAGGGGCGACTATTTATGCGATTCAGGAAGTGACAAAAATGTTTTTGAGACAATTTCATTTTTTGTATAAATATTTTCCGATTAAAAATAAAATGATTATATTTGCACTTATTATTATCAAATTATAATATCATGAAATTATTCTTTATTAGTGCTCTATTTGTTGCATCAATATATAGCAGTAGTATAATGGCTCAAAACCTCCCTAAATTTGAGGTTAAGGCTATCAACTATGGCGACAAAGGTGGAAAAATCGAGCTGCAAGAGGCTATTGATATGTATTGCAAAGGGCAATATGCAAAGGCTATTAACCTTATAGATATGGCGATAGCTAAAGAATCGTTAACATCTTATCAGAGGGCACAAGCGGATTTCATTACTGCTATGAGCAGGGGTAAGTTAATGAAAGAGAACGAACTATCGACATTAAACAACTATATAAACAACACTCCTAACGCACTGTTTCGCGACGAGGCTCGTGTGGCGGCGGCTAACACATATGGAGAGCTTGGGGAGTTAGCCAATCTCTCGGAGTTGATAAGTGAGGTAAAGCCCAAAAACCTTAGTAGCGAAACTTTAGGTATGTATACCTTTATCAGAGGTTATTTAGAACTCTATAACAATGAGAGAGATGCGGCCCAAAGCAGCTTTGAAGATGTGATAGCCATGAATGGTCGCAAAAGCAATACGGCAAAATTTTATTTAGCATATATTGACTATCTTGAAGAGAGGTATGATAAGGCGATTAAGGTATATGAGACGCTTGTTAGCAATCCCGACTTTCCAGAGGCAAATATATACATCATGCAGATACATTTTATCCAAAATAGATACAATGATGTACTCTCTACAGGTGAAAAAGCCCTCACTTTGCAGATGAACGATAACATGAAAAGCGAGGCAATACGTCTTATGGGTGAAGCCTATTTTAATCTGCATAACTACCCTGCGGCAATAAGCAATATTGAGAACTACTCTAATATGGGCGGTAGGATGAACCGTGATTTATATTATCAATTGGGGTATAGCTACTACGCAGAGGGTAACTACAAGAAATCTATTGAAAATTTCATTAAAATATTGAGTGGTAGCGATGCTTTAGCGCAAAATGCCTATTATCATCTTGCTGATGCTTATATTAAGAGTGGCGATAAGGGTGGAGCGATGCAAGCATTCAGTATGGCGGCAAATTTCAAGTTCGACGATAAAATGTCGGAAGATGCACTATACAACTATGCAAAATTAACCTATGAATCAGCTGCTAATAATCTATATTCGAACAAAATAGACCTTTTACAACGTTATATCAACACATACCCAAGAGGTGAAAGAACAAATGAATTAAGAGGGTATCTTTTAACTCTTTATATAAATGGTTCCAACTTCGACAAGGCAATGGCGGAATTTTCCAAAGTAAGAAATCCAAATAACGAGATAAAAGGGGCTATTCAGAGACTTTGTTATCAACGTGGCCTTGATGAATTCAATAATGGAAACTATAAGAGTGCTGTTACATTATTCAACAAATCACTTTCACAACCACTATCTCAAAAATATATAGCTTTAGCATCTTTTTGGAAGGCAGAAGCACTTTATAAGCAAGGGAAATTGGGGAATGATGTGATTGCACTATATAATAAGTATATGCAATTAGCAAAGCCTGCAATGCGAGAGTATAAGATGGCACAATATAATATTGGATATATACACTTTAACAACGAACGTTGGCAAGAGGCGGCAAACTACTTTGAAAGGTTTATAAATAATTACACCCTAAAGAATGGATATAGAGAGGATGCCTACCTACGCTTAGGAGATGCTATGTTTGCTTTAAAACTATACTCTAAGGCTCAACAATACTACAAACAGTCTGTCGGTATAGGGGCACTGAATCCTGACTATGCAAAGTATCAACAAGCCATGTCTGAAGGTCTTATGGGGCGTGATGATATGAAAACGATAACACTTCGCTCTCTATCTGAACGCAAGGGAATACTACGCGATAATGCCTCATTAGAACTTGCCAAAACCTATATTAAAATGGGTAAGTCGTCGAGTGGTATTAAGGTTTTAGAGCAAATGATAAAGCGCAAGAGTTCATTGCAGTTAATACCTGTTGCGCTTGTTGAGTTGGGGGTTGCATACAGTAATAATAAAAACAATACAAAAGCATTAGAGGCATATAAGAGGGTTGTTAAGGAGTACCCTCAATCCGCACAAGCAAAAGATGCTCTTGCTGCAATAAAATCGATATATGTTGCCGAGGGCGAGGCTAAGGAGTACATAACATATATTGAGAGCTTAGGTGGTGCCGGTATCGATGCAGGCGAGAAGGAATCTTTATCTTTCAATGCACTTCAAAGACAGTTCATCAATGGTAATAACAAGCGTGTTATCACCCTTGCCGACGAGTATAAAAGAGATTTCCCTAAAGGGGTGCATCGAGTTGATGTGCAATACTATCTTGTTGAGGCAATGATACTTGACAATCACAAAGATGCTCTTAAGGCTGCTGAAGAGTTAACAAACCTTCCAGATAACCAATACACTCTTGAAGTTTTACAAAAGACAGCTAAGATGTATGCATCGAATAAAGAGTATGATAAGCAGTATGATGCTTTAGTTAGAATATATAATCTGACCACTAACCCATCAAAGA
>CAYIZU010000038.1:0-5834 GCA_964367795.1 uncultured Rikenellaceae bacterium
AATTATCGAGAGTAAAGCTGCGCGTATGAGGCTTTTGTTGCCTAAAGATGTTATTGAGTATATTGCTCATAATGTTGATGGCAGTGTAAGGGAGTTAGAGGGTGTTTTATCATCTTTTGTAGCATATACCACACTCCTCAAACGAGAGCCGTCATTGGAATTAACAGTTGAGATACTTAACATCAATTTGGGTACACAATCTCAATCGAGTAATGTGAGGGTTGGTTTGAATAAGAATGATATTACAATTGAGAAGATACAAAGTGAAGTTTGTAAATACTACAATATATGCAATGAAGATTTCTTTTCAAAGAAAAAGACACAGGAGGTGGCTTTAGCGCGTCAGTTAGCAATGTATTTCGCTAAGGAGTATACAAATCTTTCTTTAAAGGCCATTGGTAAAGCGATGGGAGGGAAGAGTCACGCTACTGTTTTATATGCTCATAAAACAATCTTAAATCACCTTGAAACCTCAAAAGATTTTGCCATAGAGGTAAATCACATTAAGGCACATATTTAAGACCATATTCATAAATTGGATAGGGCCACGAATTAAGTTCAATTAGTAAAAGCAACTTCTATGAGATATTAACCAGTGAGGTTATCTTATAGGAGTTATTTTTATTATTTTAGATTATTGCTTTTTATTGTCGCTTTGCGCATTTTTGCCAGTGCGGCTCGCACCACCTCGCCGGCGTTAGGCGAAATCTGCATAAAGTTACATTAAGAAATTGAATTTACGAATACAAAAAAATGTTAAAAATTAGGTAATATCTGATATTTTCACTATATTTGCCACTGCAAACTATTATATATATGTTATGGATGTAGTTCTACTGCCGATTATATGCGTATATGCTGTTATAATAGTAGTTACCGTTGTTGCTGTTATAGTTGACAAGAGGGACCCGGTAAAGAGCCTCTCTTGGATTGGTGTGATGCTTTTTCTACCAGTAGTGGGTATAGTTTTATACGCTACTTTTGGGCAAGGGTTACGCAGAAGGCGAAAGTTAGGACTAAAGGAGGCAAGCATGAAGCAGAGGCTTGCTCGCATAGCAGATAAACAGAGAATAGAGATAAATAATCTCCATTTTGATATATTTCCAGATATATCAGATAATTTAAATGTGATACGATTGCTTTTATTTAACAATCTTAGCCCCATATCTAAGGATAATGATGTTAAGATATTAGTTAATGCCGTTGATACTCTTGAAGAGATAAAAAAGGAGTTGAGAAAGGCAACAAAGTTTATTCACCTTGAGTACTATATTATGGAAAAGGGGGATATGTTTAACGAGATAATTGAAATTTTAGAAGATAAAGCGAATCAAGGCGTTGAGGTTAGAATGATTTTTGATGCCGTTGGTAGCTGGGGACTGAAAAATAGTGATGTATGGCGTTTACGGCATAGTGGTATTAAGTGCGTTAGTTTCTTTCCAGTGATATTTCCTCGCTTTACGCGTAGGCTAAACCATCGAAATCACCGCAAGATAATTGTTATTGATGGTCTTGTTGGTTTTACCGGAGGTATTAATATAGCTGATAGATATATTACAGGGACAAGGAGTATGTGGCATTGGCGTGATACACACCTTAAGATAGAGGGAAGTGCTGTTATGTCGTTAGAGACGATATTTGCAGCTGATTGGTCGTTTAGCAGTAGTGATAAGATTGATGACCTATACTATGCCTCAACTAAAGAACATCATGGTTCGGTTGCTATACAGATAGCATCTTCAGGACCCGATTCCGATTGGTCGTCAATAATGCAGGCTTTTTTCCTTGCCATAACAACTGCTAAAAAGCATATATACATATCAACACCCTACTTCATACCCACTAATGCAATACTAACTGCTTTGAAAGTTGCTGCTATGAGTGGTATTGATGTTAGGATATTAATCCCTAAAAGAGCAGATACTAAATTAACTCATTGGGCAACTCGCTCATATATAGCAGAGTTGTTAGATGCCGGAGTCTCTGTTTATAGGTACTTAAAGGGGTTTAATCACTCTAAAACTATCATGATAGATTCGGTGTTTAGCTCTGTTGGTACTGTTAATATGGATGTTCGGAGTTTTGAGGATAATTTTGAGGTGACAGCTATGATATATGATAAGGGAGTGACGCAGGAGTTAGAGTCGCAATTTTTGGAAGACCTTGTAAGGGCAAAACTGATAACGAAAGAGGAGTGGGGTAATAATTCGCGTATTTCTCACTTTTATGAGGGTTTGGCACGTTTGTTATCGCCCTTATTGTAGAATATTTTAAAAAAAAGGCAATATAAATGGTAAACAAATTGTTTATTATTGTGAAGAAAGAAAATTTTTTATGTTTAACTAAATAATTACTATTATGAAAAAATTGATGATGGTGCTGGTGTTGGTAGTTACAACATCTGTTATGGCAGTAGCACAGCCTATTAAATTTGGTGTTAAGGCAGGTTTGAATTTCGATGCTTCTACACTATCTCTTCCGAAAGGAAATAGCAGTTCAACAGTTGGTCAACAACTAATGGACACATATAAGACAAATACTGGTTTTCATGCTGGTATCACTATGAGAATTAACCTATTAGGTTTATATGTTCAAGGTGACGCTCTTTATGTTACTGAATCGTACAAGTACGGAGAAGGTACAGATATGTTTGACGTTAAAGAGAGCGCTTTAGATATTCCTGTAGTAGTAGGTTTCAAATTCCTTTTCTTCCGTGTGTATGCAGGTCCTCGTTTTAACATTAACTTAAGTAATAATGTTAAGTTTGGAAGCGTTGATGATGCAAAAGCAGCATGGGAAAATCGTACTTTAGGTTACCAAGCAGGTATCGGTCTTGATTTAGGTAAATTGGCTATTGATGCAAGTTTCAATGGTGGTTTCTCTAAGGATACTCAAGATTTATCAGAATTAGGTTTCAATGATCTTATTTTTGAGAAATCAAATTCAACAGTTCGTCTATCTTTAAGCTACTTCTTTTAATAAAAAGTATCGATGAAATATTTCGGAGCACACGTTAGCATATCGGGAGGGGTAGAAAATGCCCCTCTCAATGCCGTGGCAATAGGAGCAAAAGCCTTCGCGCTATTCACAAAAAATCAGCGTCAGTGGATAGCTAAACCATTAACAGACGCTGACATTAAAAATTTCAAAGAGAACCTAAAAAATAGTGGTATTTTACCCTCTATGGTATTGCCTCATGATAGTTACCTCATAAATTTAGGTCATCCACAAAAAGAACCATTGGAGAAATCCCGTAATGCTTTTATTGATGAGATGGTTCGTTGCGAACTCTTGGGGTTGGATAGATTGAATTTTCACCCGGGGAGCCATCTTAAAGAGATAAGCGAGGATAAATCCTTACAATTAGTTGCCGAATCAATAAATATAGCCTTGGAAAAAACCAAAGGGGTTACTGCCGTTATCGAGAATACTGCTGGTCAGGGAAGTAATCTTGGCTATACATTTGAACATCTTAGCACTATAATTGATTTAGTTGAAGATAAGAGTCGAGTTGGTGTTTGTCTCGACACTTGTCACTCTTTTGCTGCAGGGTACGATCTCTCTAATGAGGCATCCGCGGATGAGGTGTTTAAAACATTCGATGAAGTTGTTGGATTTCAATATCTTCGTGGTATGCACCTTAATGATGCGATGAAACCTCTTGGAAGTAGGGTTGACAGGCATGCAAATATAGGAGAGGGGATGTTGGGAAGTTTTATCTTTGAATATATTGCCAAAGATGATCGGTTTGACGACATACCCCTTATCTTAGAGACTCCGAACGAGGAGTTATGGAGTGAGGAGATAAAACAATTATATAAATGGTCGAAAGAGTAATTTTATGATGCGTTTCTTTGGGTTTATAGTATTTTTTACGCTGTTGAGTGGTTCCATGCTTTATGCACAGACAACTGCCTTTAAAGGTGGTGAGGAGCTGCGTTATATGGCTGAATACAAGATAGGTTTTTTTAATGTTGAGGTGGCCACTGTTGACTTTACGGTTGAGGATGTAGAGCTGAAAAATCAAGATTGTTACAAAGTTCGAGCAATAGCTCAAATAATGCCGCAATACAAATGGTTCTTTGACTTGCGGGATATCTATACAGTATGGTTACGCAAGAAAGACATGAAACCAATATACCTCGAGAGTGATATACACGAGGGCTCATACACCCTTGTTGGGAATTTTCGGTATAATTGGGATAGCATGATTGTAAAAACCTATGAAAATCGCCCTGTATGGGAGAAACCAAAACATAATATATTAAAACTAAAAGATGAAACGCTTGATGCTATTTCCATGTTCTATAATATGCGAAATTTGCCTGATAGTGTAATAAATATTAATCATTCAACAACTTTACAGCTTGTCTTTGCCAATCGAATACGTACTGTTCAGTATCGCTTTATAGGAAGAGAGACAATCAGATTAGATGGTTTTGGTAAACAGGAAACTTTGCGTTTTAGGTGTCAGCTTGCTAACGATTCTGGAGTGTCTTTTAAAGATGGGGATGAATTTGATTTATGGTTGAGTGATGATAAGAATAGAATACCATTATTCATGGAGTCGCCCATAAAGGTTGGGAAGGTGCGTGTAAGATTATTCGAAGCCAATGGTATTATTGAACCATTAAAAAAACGAAATAGAAATAGGTAAAAAAAAGTTGTTTTTTCAATTTTTTTGCTTAACTTGCACCCGCAATGATAGAATATGTAAATTAGTAAAGATATGGAGAATAAAATTCAACAGTTAACGGAGAAACTTTATGCAGAGGGTCTTCAAAAAGGAAAAGAGGAGTCTCAAAAAATTATTGCTGAAGCTAATAGTGAGGCAGAAAAGATAGTTGCTAATGCTAAAGCGGAAGCGGAAAAGATTATTAAGCAAGCAGAGGCTCGTGAGGCCGAACTTTCGGCAAATACGCGTAAAGAGCTTGTTCTTGCTGGTAGTCAAATGATTGGAGATGTTAAACAAAGTGTTCGTGAGGAGATTCTAAAATCAACCCTTAATGAAGAGTTGCAAACAACCTTTAATAATCCAACTTTTATTGCATCGCTTATTGAAACGCTTGTGAAGGAGTGGGGTAAAGGTGGAGTTGTTGAAGTTCCTGCTGCTATGGAGGCAGAGGTGAATGATTATCTTAAATCAAAATTATCTAAAGAGCTTGCAAATGGTAGTACAATAAAACCATCATCTTCTGTTAAAGAGGGCTTCCGTGTTGAAATGGAAGATGGACATTACTTTATTAATTTCGGTAAAGAGGAGTTTATGTTATTCCTTTCAGATTATTTACGTCCTAAGGTGGCAAAGATAATATTTGAGGAGGAGTAATTTATGGCTGGTTATTATTGTCTGGTTGCAGGATTAGTTGACTACGGATTTGATTCTGATAGAAAGAGTCTTGACTGGGGCCCACTACGTGAGGAAATAATGGGTAGTATAAGCAAACGCGACAGGGTTAAGTTGGAGCTGCTTATGGGTATTCATGATGTTAATAACATAGTTACTTGCGCATCGAGTGAAAAGTGGAGATATTCTCCTATGGGTACTATTAGTGAGAAAGATATAAAAACCATTACATCAATATTAACGAAGGAGGAGACATTTGACGAAGATACGCATGGCGATATAAAACTTCCCAATTTTATTAAAAAGGCATTTAAGATAGTGACTAATGAAGAGTGGGCACAGGAGAAAGGTATTGATACCTCTTTGCCACTTGATGCTATGTTATATAGTTTCTATTTTGAGGAAACCGAGAGTAGTGGAAGGGGCTTTGTTCGTGATTGGAGTAGGGTAGAGTTAAATATTCGTAATATTATTGCAGCATATAAAT
>CAYIZU010000038.1:5851-13589 GCA_964367795.1 uncultured Rikenellaceae bacterium
CCAAAGTAGGTATATTATTGGAGATTACCCAGTAGCAGAGCAGTTGAAGAGTAATATGCAGGCAGATTTTGGACTTAAAGGAGAGGTTCCATACATCGAAGAGATGATAAATATATTATCTGGAAATAATATATTGAAAAAAGAGCGTGATGCCGATATGCTACGTTTAAGTATAATGGAGGAGATGAATACATTTAACTATTTCAGTATAGATGTTGTACTTGCCTATTACCTTAAGATAGCTATGATAGATAGGTGGCTTGCTTTGGATAAGAGTGAGGGTAAAGAGATTTTTGAGACCATTGTGAAGAGCCTTTCAACTAAGGATTTTACTGAGAAAATAGCAGAAGAGATAAAATAATTTTTGAATTATGCAAAATAAAACTAAAGGGCGTATTAAGGGCATTACATCCAACCTTGTGACTGTAAAGGTTGACGGTCCTGTGTCGCAAAATGAGATTTGCCATATTATCCTCGACGATGTCAAGCTGATGGCAGAGGTGATAAAGGTTGTGGGTGATATTGCCTACGTACAAGTTTTTGAGAGTACTCGCGGTGTTAAGTCGGGTATGGAGGTGGAGTTTGATAATCACCTTTTAGAGGTTACACTGGCTCCTGGTATCCTTGCAAGTATATATGATGGTTTACAAAATGACCTTGCATCTATGGACCAACTATTCCTTGAACGAGGTATTGTTAGCCATCCGATTAACTACTCACTCGATTGGGAGTTCACTCCGATTGCGAAGGTAGGAGATACAGTTATTGCTGCAGATTGGCTTGGAAGCGTCCCTGAGAGGGTTATCGAACATAAGATAATGGTTCCTTTCACTATGAAGGGAGAGTATAAAATAAAAAGTATTGTTGAAAAGGGCACTTATAAAGTTACCGATACTATTGCTGTTGTTACAGATGAGAATGGCGACGACCATAATATAACGATGGTTCAGAAGTGGAGTGTTAAAGAGGCTATTACTGCTTATAAAGAGAAACCTCGTCCGTATCGTGTTATGGAGACAGGTATTCGCGCTATTGATACATTCAATCCACTTGCTGAGGGGGGGACTGGTTTCGTTCCGGGACCTTTCGGAGCGGGTAAAACGGTGCTTCAGCACGCTATTAGTAAGCAGGCAGATGCCAATGTTATTGTTATGATAGCGTGTGGCGAGCGTGCTAACGAGGTGGTAGAGATATTCACAGAGTTTCCTCACCTTGACGACCCTCACACGGGAATGAAGCTTATAGAACGTACCACTATTATATGTAATACATCAAACATGCCTGTTGCGGCGCGTGAGGCATCGGTTTATACCGGTATGGCGATAGGCGAGTATTATCGTGCTATGGGATTAAAGGTTTTAATACTTGCCGATTCAACGTCGCGTTGGGCGCAGGCTCTACGCGAGATGTCTAACCGATTAGAGGAATTACCGGGGCAAGATGCTTTCCCTATGGACCTTTCGGCTATTATATCTAATTATTATTCGCGTGCAGGTCTTGTGACATTGAATAATGGATCTACGGGTTCTGTAACTTTCCTTGGAACGGTATCTCCTGCAGGGGGTAACCTTAAAGAGCCTGTTACCGAGTCAACGAAAAAGAGTGCAAGGTGTTTCTATGCTCTTTCGCAGGGGCGTGCGGATAGTAAGCGTTATCCTGCTATAGACCCACTTGATAGCTACTCAAAATATTTGGAGTATCCAGAGATTGAAGAGTATCTTGAAAATAGTCGTAAGAAAGGGTGGACAGCTATGGTTTACGAGGCGAAAAATATTTTCCTACGTGGTAAAGAGGCTTACGAACAGATAAATATCCTTGGGGATGATTCGGTGCCTGTTGAGTATCACGATAAGTTTTGGAAATCTGAACTCATAGACTTTGTATTCCTACAGCAAGATTCTTTTGATGATATAGATGCTAACTGTTCAACGGAGCGTCAGATGTATATGTTTGAGTATGTGATGCGAGTTTGTCGTGGTAGTTATAACTTCAAAGGCTTTGAGGAGTGCTCGTCATTCTTTAAAGGGGTTATTAACTTTATGAGGCAGATGAACTATTCCGAATTTGAGAGCGATAAATTCAATGGTTATAAGGAGGAGTTAGAGAATCTTTTAAACTCAAAAATTATTAAATAGAGGGGGCAGAAATATGACAACTAAAGCATTCCAGAAAGTATATACAAAGATAGATAATATCACAAAAGCAACTATCACTGTCACTGCTGATGGCGTTGGTAATGAGGAGTTAGCAACCGTAGGTGGGCAGTTAGCACAGGTGGTAAAGATTGATGGTTCGAAGGTGACACTTCAGGTGTTTACTGGTACAGAAGGTATAGCAACTAATTCACAGGTGGTGTTTCATGGTGCTCCCCCTACACTAAAAGTGGGAGATGGATTATCGGGACGTATATTTAATGCCTTCGGAGAACCTTTATATGGGAATAAAAATATTGATGGAGAACTGCGTGAGATAGGTGGTGCTACTGTTAACCCATATAAGCGTATTCAGCCATCGGAGTTTATTCCAACAGGTATCGCTGGTATAGACCTAAATAATGCCTTGGTATCGGGGCAAAAGATACCTTTCTTTGCCGATCCAGACCAACCATACAATCAAGTGATGGCGCAGGTGGCACTTCGCGCTAAAGCTGATAGGATAATACTTGGAGGTATGGGTATCTCTAACGACGACTTCTTGTATTTTAAGAATGTATTTGATAATGCAGGGGCTCTTGATCGTATTGTTTTCTTTGTAAATACAACAGAGAATCCGCCGGTTGAGCGTTTACTTGTTCCAGATATGGCACTAACAGCAGCGGAATATTTTGCCGTTGATAAAGGTGAAAAGGTGCTCGTTCTACTAACAGATATGACACTTTATGCCGATGCACTTGCTATCGTATCTAACCGCATGGATCAGATACCATCAAAAGACTCAATGCCTGGTTCACTATACTCGGACCTTGCTAAGATATATGAAAAAGCGGTTGAACTTCCTAATGGTGGTTCAATAACCATTATAGCTGTTACAACACTTAATAATGGTGATATTACACATGCTATACCTGATAATACGGGATATATTACAGAGGGGCAGTTATTCTTGCGTAAGGATAGCGATACTGGTAAAGTTATTGTTGACCCTTTCCGTAGTCTTTCACGTCTTAAACAGCTTGTTATTGGTAAAAAGACGCGTGAAGATCATCCTCAGGTGATGAATGCCGCTATCCGCCTTTATGCAGATGCCGCAAATGCTAAGACTAAGATGGAAAATGGTTTCGACCTTACAGATTATGATAGCCGTACTTTGAAATTTGCTCATGACTATTCAAAAGAGTTACTTGCTATTGATGTTAATATTAATGTGACGCAGATGCTTGATACTGCATGGACGTTGTTTGCACGATACTTTACACAAGCGGAGGTTGCTATCAAGAGCGAATTTGTTGAAAAATATTGGAAAAAATAGATTATGGCAATAAAATTTCAATATAACAAAACCTCTTTAGGTGAGATGGAAAAACAACTTAAGGTGCGTACAAAGGCTCTTCCTACTATTAAGAGTAAGGAGGCGGCTCTACGTCTTGAGGTGAAAAAATCTCGAAAGGAGGAAGAGGAGTTGGAGGCAAGCATAAAAAATGCTATTGCTAACTACTCATACATGGAGGCTCTATGGGGAGAGTTTGATAGCTCACTTGTAGAGGTAAAAGATGTGGTATTGGGATTTAGCAAGATAGCAGGTGTTAAATTGCCTCATATAAAAGATATAGTGTTTGAAGTAAAAGAGTATAATCTCTTTTCGCAACCTATGTGGTTTGATGATGGCATTGATTTATTACGTAAATTGGCTGGTGAAGGTTTAAGGCATGCTTTGATGTCATATGTAACCGATATATTAGAGGGAGCACGTAAGAAAACAACACAGAAAGTGAACCTTTACGAAAAGGTGCAAATACCAGGCTATCAGGAGGCTATCCTAAAGATTAAACGTTTCATGGAGGATCAAGAAAATCTATCTAAAGCTGCGCAGAAGATAGTTAAGGAGCGTCATCAACAGCAAGAAAGAGAGGAGGAAGCGGTATGATTACACCAATGATTAAATATAGGTTTCTTTTGCACCATGCGGATGAGGAGCAGTTTCTTAAAAAGTTAGGAGAAATAGGCGTTGTGGATATTACTATTGGAGAATATACACCTAATGACACCGAATTTGAACGTGTAAAGGTGCTTGCCACAATAAAAAATTGCCACGATACTCTAAAAAGCTACTCATTTGGTCGAGATATTATTGAGTCAACTAATAGCAATATCTCCGTGGATGATATATTAACTGCATTTAATAAGTTGTGGTTAGGACGGGAGGAGCTATATGCCTTACAGGGGCAGTTAGAGAAAGATTATAATAACGCGGCTCGTTGGGGAGCATTCTCTGTTGCAGAGGTTGATAAACTTGCCGAGGAGGGGATAAGAATGCACTATTACTCTTGTTCTCAGAAAGATTATTCCGATAGTTTAGAAAGAGAATATACTTTTGCAGAGGTGTCGCGTGATTCCTCACTGGTCTATTTTGTTGCTTTTGAACGTGATGGCGAGGAGTTAACACTTCCAGAGATACACGTAACAGAGTATCGTCCATTGGAGAAAGATGCAACAGAGATACGTAAAGAGTGGGATGATTGTATTATCAATATAGAAAATAATGAAAAAGAACTTGATGTACTATCTGCTAATATCACAATATTAAATGATGCATTAGAGGATGGTAATATTGAGTTAAGACAATATCGTATTGAGCAAGGAAACCAACGCGTTGCTGATGATGCTATTGTGATAGTTGATGGATGGGCTCCCAAGGAGAGCGTTAGTGAGCTGGAGGGCGGTATAGCTGATTTCGGAGGTGTTATAACACTAAGTGATATGCCGATACCGGAGGATAACCCACCAATAATGTTAAAGAATAGTAGGTTATTCTCGCCTGCGGAGATGATAACTCGCCTCTATTCCTTACCAAATTATAACGAGGTGGATATAACTCCATTTTTTACGCCATTCTTTGTTTTCTTTGTAGGAATATGTCTTGGTGATGCAGTGTATGGAGCATTAATATTAGCAGTCTCTTTAATAGCCATGTTAAAGGCTAAGAAGTCGCTAAAACCTATCTTAACACTTGTTATGTGGTGTGCTGTGGCAACTATTATAATGGGTGCTATTACGGGTATGTATGGCGGTATTACTGTTGAGGAGACAATGCTTATAAGTTCGAATAATATGTTCTACTTTGCATTAGGTGTAGGTGTTCTCCAATTGATTTATGCAATGGTATTAAGGGCTTATTTTGCAATGAAAAGATTTGGTTTTATATATGGGGTATCGCACTTAGGTTGGGTTATGACAATTATAACTCTCATTGCGGCTAATATTTTACCAATGGTGGGTAATGATAGCTTTTCTATGTCGTCGCCTCTTTTTACGCCGTTACTTATTGTGTCATTACTATTAACAATCTTTTTTCAGAATCCAAAACAAAATCCATTGAAAAATTTTGGAGCGGGACTGTGGTTTCTGTATAATGGTTTTACAGGTATGCTAAGTGACACATTATCCTATGTTCGTCTGTTTGCCTTAGGACTATCTGGTGGTATTATAGCAAGTGTTTTTAATACCTTAGCGATCTCCTTAAGTCCGGATGTACCGGTACTAAAATATTTGGTAATGATACTAATATTGGCAGTAGGGCATGGAATAAATCTATTCATGAGCGGTATAAGTGCTTTTGTTCACCCTTTAAGGCTTACGTTTGTTGAGTTCTATAAGAATGTAGGTTTTGAAGGTGGTGGTAGGGCATATAATCCCTTTGTAAGAAAAATAAAATAAATAATAAGTTAAACAATTAAAAAACAAATTTTATGGAACCTATTTTATTAGCCTATATAGGCGTAGCGTTAATGTTATTATTAACAGGTATCGGTAGTGCTTTTGGAGTGACAATAGCTGGTAATGCTGCTGTTGGAGCTATGAAAAAAAATCCAGGAGCTTTTGGTAATTATATGCCATTAAGTGCGATGCCGGGTTCGCAAGGTATCTATGGATTTCTTGGTTATTTCCTTTTTGCTCCATTCCTTGTTGAAGGAATAACTGAATTCCAAGCGGCAGCTATCTTTGGTAGTGGTCTTGCACTTGGTTTATTAGGTCTTTTCAGTGCGATACGTCAAGGTCAGACGGCTGCTAATGGTATTGCAGCTATCGGAAATGGTCATCCGGTGTTTACCAATACACTAATTCTGTGTGCCTTCCCTGAGCTTTATGCTATTTTGGGTATAGCAACAGTTTTCTTAGTAAGTATTTCTATCTAACATAGATGATTTATGTAAATAAAAAGAGGCTTTCGCCTCTTTTTTTATATATTTATCTTGAAAAATTTGCAAAATTAAAAAAAAAGTTATATCTTTGTTTATATAATCTACTAAAACATACTCACATGAAAAAAATTACATTATTAGCAGCCGTTACGCTATTTATCTTTAGTGCATGTAATAGTAAAAACGAAGATGGTGATATACCACCTGTAGGAACGATAATAACCGTTTCCTTTAACGCAGAATTAGAAGATTTTCCATCCAAAGCATCTGATCCATTAGCTGTTGATCAGTATCTTGGTGGACTTGATTTCTCTCATATGGCTCTTTTTGCAACCGGTACAAGTAATAATCGCAATAGGTCTATTAAATTTTTTGCGGACGGAGAAGCCTTTACGCTTCAGGGGTCAGTAGCCTCTTGGGAGGGGGAGTCAAGAGTTACTGTTGTTCATCCATACGATGCAAGTGGATATAGTGTTAATGACACAAGGGTAACGGTTAATATCGAGAATCAATTTGCCACTGAAGAAGAAGGGGTAATTCTTTCACCCGGTTTATGGATAGGTAGTGTATCTGGTGCGGTAGCCCGTTCAACTGAGAGTCATAGTATACCATCTGTAATGCTTAAGAAACCAACGACATCTATTGCTTTTGAGCTTGTTGGTGTTCCATCCAATGAGATTATTTATGAAATAGGCATACGTACACCTAATGAAAAATTATTATCTACTTCTGCTGATTTTAACCTTGAGTCGATGACAGTGATTGAGAGTAGTAGGGTACTAACAGACGAGGTAAGTACATTTGTATTAGATCATAAGTCGGTTGACCCAATAATCGTTATACCGTTTCTTCCTGTTGATTTAATGGGTAAACCAGTAGAGGTATATATAAAAACATTCATGGATAATGCACAGTACCCTTTCGAAACGGGTGAACATTATATATATAAATTTGCAGTAGATAGCGGTACATATTTTATACGAGGTATTATTTATGGTTTAAGCGATAAACCTTTGAACCTATTAACAGACTTTGTTAGGGAAGGGTTATAGGTTTTTTTGTAATATCGCCCCAAAATAAAATTATCTATTAATTTTGCATATTTAGGGTCAGAGTAAATTGTCGGTGGAGTGCATGAAGGCTTTTCTCAAAATCACTTCATCTTCGGCACCTTTCCCACCCTCAAGTCACTTGGCTGAGCTAATAACTGGATTGCTACTTCAATCCCTAATATTTTGATGTACGTTTAGTGCATCAAAATATTAGTATAGCGGTATTGTCTCAACCTCACGACCGAAAGGTCGCTCCGGTGTTTAGAGTGCGTGAAACGCACCAACTGACGATGTGGAGCGAAAGTAGAGTCAAATTACATTTGAACTC
>CAYIZU010000039.1:0-4031 GCA_964367795.1 uncultured Rikenellaceae bacterium
CAGATAGACCGGATGTTATACCTGAACGATTCCGCGGAGAGTTAAAGAAACTACAAAATGATGTAAAGCCTTTTGATACTAATATAGCTATTAAGCTAATTGAACATGAGACAGGCAGATTAGTTGGCGATTTGTTTAAGGAGTTTGAATTAACCCCCATTGCTTCTGCATCAATAGGACAAGTGTATGGCGCTATTTTGAAGAATGGGGCATCCGTGGTAGTGAAGATACAAAGACCACATATCGAGAGTAAGATAAAATTAGATATTTATCTTATGAAATATTTAGCTCGTAATTTGTCGCGTGGCTATCCGGAATTGAAAGCTATTAATTTAGTTGCATTGGTCGAGGACTTTTCACTAAGCATACTTGAAGAGTTAGATTTTACAAAAGAGGCAGCAAATACCGATATGTTTTATCGTATGTTTAACGATGATCCAACTGTTAAGATACCTTATGTGTGGCGTAAATACAACACGCGGCGATTGCTTATTATGGAGCGATTTGATGGGATTACACCTGTTAGTGCCGTACAACTCAGGAATAACTCCTTGGACCCTTCCACTGTTGTCAACAATGGCGCAAATGCAATGTTTAAGATGATACTTGATTATGGTATCTTCCATGCCGACCCACACCCGGGGAATATCTTTATCATGGATAATAATGTTATTGGATTTATTGATTTTGGAATAGTGGGTATGATGCGGCCACGAGAGATAGATTTCCTTGCGGATTACACGATAGGCTTTGCAAAACGCGATAGTGCTGTTATAACAAAAGCTCTTATAAAGCTGTGTGGTACGAAATTTTTTGATAAAACAGCCGATGTTGAGTATGAGATAAAGCGTATGCTTGCACGTAATAAAACTGATGAAATACTTGATATTCGTAATTTCTCCGCAACGCTAAACACCTCTATTGATATTATTATAAGATATGATATGCAGATACCTTCGGGAATTTTTATGCTTTTGAAAACGCTTTTAACACTGGAGAAGTTATCAATGCGTCTTAGGTCACAAATCAATCTCTCGAATGTGATTATACCTTACTCTAAGCAGATTATACGCAATCGATACTCCTCGAAACGGGTAGCTGCTAATATATACGACACTGCAACATCATATTTTGATATGATACACGACTTGCCAGATAATATTAATGAGATATTATACAAATTGAAGGAGGGAAAAATACAACATGACATAAGAATAGAGAATGAGGGGTTATTTAGTTACACTTTCCGACAAATGACACTTCGTATATCATATGTTATATTGCTGATAGGACTCTTTATGGGTTCTTCCATATTGGTAGTGTTGGAATATCAAACAAAATTTGGTCTTACAGTGATGTATATATCGGCAATTTTGATTTTCTTATTAATCATTAAGTGGCTATTCAGAAGAAGGCGAAGGAGATAAATTTAGTAGACCTATTGTTATGGTTTAAGTGCTTTGATAAAATGGGCGTTTAGCAGAATGAAACATCTCTTATATGTCATGCCGCTTACTTCCTAAGAATATGAAATTAATATTTGGAACGAATTGTATGTATGAATGAAGTAGGGTTTATGTATTATATTGCTCATAGCCAGTTAGTTATTAAATTACTTTAGAGTGCAGCTAATATTTTATCAATATCATTGTAGGTCATTGCGGCATTTAGTGAAATTCTTACGCGTGCTGCCCCTTTGGAAACAGTTGGATAGCGTATAGCCGTTGCCCATAATCCTGCATCTTTTAATGATGTTACTAACTTTAAAACCCTGCTATTATCACCTGCTATTATAGGTATAATATGAGATTCTGCATCTTTGTTTAGGTATTTAGATAATCTTAAAAGGTGCTCTCTTTCGGCTTTCATATCAACAATTTTCTCTATAATATATTTGCTCCATAGTAGGTTAATCGGGGGTAGGGCAGTAGAAAATATGATTGAACGACACTTATTAACAATAATATCTTTTGCAAGATTTGAGCACACGATAAAAGCACCACATGATGAAGCGGCTTTACCTAAAGTTGCAACAATATAATCTATTTCATCGATAACATGTAGCTCCTCTGCGAGTCCTAACCCCTTTTCTCCTCGTACGCCAAAAGCGTGAGCCTCATCAAGGTATATCTTAAATGAAAACTCTTTTTTTAACTCAATTATATCAAGAAGTGGAGTCAAGTCGCCATCCATGCTATAAATAGATTCCAAAATAACGAGTATATCATTGTTATCCTTCGTTTGCCGCTCTAATATATCCCTCAAATGAGAGATGCTATTGTGTTTAAAACGAGAAAATTTCCCATCACTTAGTCGTAGTCCATCAATAATGCTTGCATGCACCAATTTATCAGCAATAATGTGTGTTGAGGGTGTTGTTATGGCAGGAATAACGCCACTATTGAGTAGATAACCGCTACTGAAAATTGTTGCACTCTCCTTGTTATATAGCGAAGCTATTAGGTTCTCTAATTGGCTATAATGATATGAGTTTCCTGTCATTAATCGTGATGATGGATTACTCATAAGATAACTTTTTTCGTTTAATATATCATTGAAAAATTTTTGCTGTAAGTCGCCACTTGAGATACCTAAATAATCGTTAGTTGATAGGTTAAGGTAATTTTTTCCATCAATAATGATATCACACCCCAACATTTCACTATTAGTTAGGGTGCGCATATTATCTTCTGCCTTTAGTTTGTTAATAATATCTTGCATATGTTACTCTTCATCTCCAAAGAGGCTCGGCTGTCTAAATTCACCATCTTCATTCGAGACCGTTGATTCTGTCGATTCGATTATCTCCTCAATCGCCTCTTCATTGGTTGGCTCAATAATCTCCTCCTCTTCCTCAATAAAACGTTCCGGTTCAAGGAATTTAATAGTTGACACTTGATATGTAGTCACTCTTTTACCTCGTGCTTTATGACTTTTTACTCCGATAAAACTCTCAACATCAATAATATCTGCAGGGCGATTACTATGTGCTCCTGCATAGGTCACTTCAATGCGAGGAAAGTCGTCATCGTTAAGTGCTACAAGATATGAGCCGGCACTCTCGTCGATAAAATGTTGCATTTTATCGCTATCCTCTAAGTGGAAACGTTTCAGATAGAAATATTTTTGTGATGCATCATATAATACAGCAGAGTACACTTTTTTAGGTTTAAACTTCTCAATGCTCATTATATCCTCAGGAAAATATAATGATGTGCTAAAGCTTGCTGTGTAGTATTGCCCCTTCTTTGTGAAGATAATAGTTCTATCTTTACCTTTGAACTCACCTAATAGCTCGCCTCTTCCCTCGTTATTAAGTTTCTTGACATCCTTGTCGAACCATACAGATATACCCGCAAGGGTTGATACCCCCACCTCTTTAAGTGCCACTTTCTGAATCGGGAAACGTGTTAATATATTTCCTTGAGATTGCCTACCCTTAATTATTATATCCGCAAAATTGAGCTCCGTGATAGGTTTTTTTAGGCGAGGTCGTGGTTTATGATAAACTTTTAGCACCTCTGCCTCTCCGTTAGGGTTAACACTCATATATTGCAATTGCGACTGCGATGCACCTCGTGTTATATTGTACTCTTTATCGCGAGTGACCCCCCCAATATGACAACGTTTTACCATTGTAGCACCTGTTCCTCCATCCCTATATAGAATATTATAAACAGTACGAGTGTCGTTGCGACGGAAAACACCAACATAGTATATTCCCTTCTCAAAAAATGCCTTATCACTAACTTTAGTAACAATATATTTTCCACTTTTTCCAAAAACAATAATATCGTCTATATCAGAACATTCACACACATATTCACTCTCACGCATTGATTTTCCTATACCGAAAAATCCCTCCTCGCTATTTACATATAGTTTAGCATTGTTAACAGCTACCTTTGTAGCCTCAATAGAGTCAAATTCACGTAGCTCTGACTTACGCTCTTTGCCAGCTGCATACTTCTCTTTTATTCGTTCATAGTAGGCGAGTGTGTATGGCACGAGATTTCGCAGGTTGCGCTTAA
>CAYIZU010000039.1:4041-5116 GCA_964367795.1 uncultured Rikenellaceae bacterium
TCATCTCCACATCTATTGCCTTTATCTTTTTATCCGCTATATCCTCCTCATATCCAGTAATACGTTTTATTCGTATCTCTGTAAGGCGAATAATATCTTCGCGAGTAACCTCTTTTCGTAGGTGTTTTATGAATGGAGCTAACTTGCGTTCTATTATATCTAATGCCTTATCGAATGGTTTTATCCCTTCAATAGAGTGATATATTCTGTTATGTATGAATATCTTTTCGAGGGTAGAATTATGCCAGTCCGTTTCAAGCTCTGCAAGGCGTATCTCTAACTCCATACGAAGTAAATCCTTTGTACGCTCAACACTACGACGAAGCATTTCGCTGACACCCATAAAATGTGGTTTGTGGTCTATTATGACACAAGCATTAGGCGATATTGATACCTCACAGTCTGTGAAGGCGTATAACGCATCTATTGTCTTATCGCTCGACTCGTCAGGCGATACCTGTATTATAATCTCAACCTTTTGTGCTGTATTATCGTCAACTTTTCGTATCTTTATTTTGCCCTTATCATTTGCCTTGATAATCGACTCTTTGAGCGACTCACTTGTTGTTGTGAATGGTATCTCTGTTATTGATAGGGTACGTTTATCTATTTTTGAAATCTTCGCTCGTACCTTTATGCTACCTCCTCTTAAGCCATCGTTATACTTAGTGACATCAACCATACCACCCGTTGGAAAGTCTGGATATAGTACAAACTCCTCCTCTTTTAAGTGAGATATTGATGCATCTATAAGCTCAATAAAGTTGTGTGGTAGTATTTTAGATGCTAACCCTACTGCAATACCTTCCGAGCCGTGAGCTAATAAAAGTGGGAACTTAATAGGTAATGCAACTGGCTCATCTTTACGTCCATCATATGATAGCATCCACTCTGTTGTCTTTTTATTAAAAACAACATCAAGAGCAAATTTTGATAGTCGTGCCTCAATATAACGACCAGCAGCAGCAGCATCTCCAGTTAATATGTTACCCCAGTTACCTTGGCAATCAATAAGTAGGTTTTTTTGCCCTATCTGCACCATGGCATCCTTAATAGAGGCATCACCATGGGGATG
>CAYIZU010000039.1:5126-13496 GCA_964367795.1 uncultured Rikenellaceae bacterium
CCCAACAATATTAGCAACTTTATTATATCTACCATCGTCAATCACCTTCATAGCATGAAGAATACGTCTCTGAACGGGCTTTAATCCATCCTCGATATTGGGAACCGCTCGCTCTAATATAACATATGAGGCATAGTCTAAAAACCAATTACGATACATGCCTGATAGCTTATGTATCGCACCATCTTCACCTATAACCTTTTCATATTTAGATGGAGCCTTTTCGTTCTCCTGCTCAATGGTCTCAATAATCTCTTCTTTATCTATCTCGTTGCTCATAGTTATATTTGTTATTCGTTAATCAAGTCCTCTTCAACTCGTAGGTTATTAATAATGAAATTTTGTCTGTCGAATGTATTTTTCCCCATATAGAACTCCAAAAGCTCCGATATAGAGTCGTCTTTTGTCATACGCACTTTATCTAAGCGCATATTTTCGCCAATAAACTCTTTAAATTCATTATCTGAAATCTCACCAAGACCCTTAAAACGTGTTATTTCGGCATTTACTCCACATTTGTCAATGGCCTTTAACCTCTCTTCGTCGTTATAACAATAGTAAGTCTCTTTTTTATTACGTACGCGGAAAAGAGGCGTTTGAAGAATATATAGGTGCCCCATTCGTATCACGTCGGGGAAGAATTGTAAAAAGAAAGAGGTTAATAATAGGCGTATATGCATACCATCTACATCGGCATCGGTAGCGATGATAATCTTATTGTAGCGGAGATTATCCATATCCTCCTCAATATTAAGCGCAGCCTGTAATAGATTAAACTCCTCATTTTCATAGACCACTTTCTTCGTCAATCCATAGCAGTTGAGAGGCTTTCCTCTTAGTGAGAATACAGCTTGCGTGCGAGCATCCCTACTTGAGGTTATAGAGCCCGATGCGGAATTACCCTCGGTGATAAATATCATACTATTTTCAGCTAAATCACTTTTGTCGGTAAAATGTATTTTACAGTCGCGTAGTTTTTTATTGTTTAACGATACCTTTTTTGCAACCTCTCTTGCCTTTTTTTGTATTCCCGAAATAGCTTTACGCTCTTTCTCGTTTTCAACAATTTTACGTTGAATAATTTGTGCTATTTCAGGGTTTTTATGCAAGAAGTTATCAAGTTGCTTAGTAACGAAATCCATTATAAAATTACGGATAGGTACCCCCTCTGAAATATCACGTGAGCCTAATTTTGTCTTTGTTTGAGATTCGAAAACGGGGTTTATGACCTTTACCGACACTGCAGCTACAATGGAAGTTCGTATATCAGATGCCTCATAATCTTTACGATAGAAATCTTTAAGAGTTTTGACAATAGCCTCACGGAAAGCCGCTTGGTGCGTTCCCCCATGAGTTGTATGTTGACCGTTAACAAACGAGAAATAACTCTCTCCATAGCTGTTACCATGTGTAATAGCTAATTCAATATCCTCGCCTTTTAAGTGTATAGGTTGATACAGTGTCGTGTCTGTGATATTATCATTTAGCAGGTCTAATAGACCATTTTTAGAGGTGTAATTTTTACCATTGAGAGATATTTTGAGCCCCTGATTTAGGTAGGTGTAGTTCTTAACCATCTGCTCAACATATTCCATGTTATAGGTGTACGGTTGGAAAATTTGAGGTTTGTTATTTTCATCGTCGTCGGCAACAAACGATACAAATGTACCATTACGCTCTTCAACATTTTTCTCCCACTGATCATTGACAAGTAGTCCTTTGGAAAAAGTCACAGTACGCGCCTCCCCGTCACGTATCGAACGTACAACAAAGTCGTTAGATAACATGTTAACAGCTTTTATACCAACGCCGTTAAGTCCAACGCTCTTCTTGAAGGCTGCGCTGTCATATTTAGCTCCAGTATTTATCTCACTAACAGCAGGTAGTAGTTTTTGCAAAGGTATTCCTCGTCCGAAGTCGCGGATTGTAACCCTTTTGTCGCGTACTACCAACTCTATTTGTCTTCCAGCACCCATAATAAACTCGTCTACCGAGTTATCCATCACCTCTTTGATAAGAACATATATACCGTCATCGTTTTGCTCACCATCGCCTAATTTTCCAATGTACATGCCCGGACGCATGCGAATATGTTCGCGCGGGGATAGCGTAACTATCGACTCATCATCATAACTTGCTACCGTATTAACTATTGTTTCTGACATATTTTGTATAACTAAATTTCTTTATATAATTCTGGAGCCATCACTTGATGTTTCTCCAATATAATCTCGTGGGTATAGTCGCAAAGCTCCTTTATTGATTTTGCCCTAACCGTTTCAACCGGAATTTCAGGTAGTATCTCCACATTGAATTCACATCTGCTAAACTGCCCACTCTTAGGTTTTATATTTGCCTCATAGGCACCCTGTATAACAATTGGAAGTATTGGCATACGTGCCTTTTTAGCAATGATAAAAGCCCCCTCTTTGAACTCTGCAACCTTACCATCTTTACTACGAGTACCCTCAGGAAAGACAGCTATGCTAACACCACTACGAAGGTAGGCTAACGATTGCAGTAACATGTTTTTTGCACTTTCTGGGTCTCCTCGTTTGACAAATATATCGTTCTTAAGAATTAATATATGTCCTAATACTGGCACACGTCTAAGTTCATGTTTCGCTACCCAACGCATATCAATAGGTAGGCTATTGACAAGCGATATATCATAGTATGACGAGTGATTCATCATGATAAGATAGCACTTTTTGGGGTCAATATTTTCTTTTCCCCTATAGTTTATTTTCCACTTTGGGTTAGCTAGGGCTAAAGTTTTTGAAAATAGGTGAGTAGCAGCATTTACCGCCCGTCCTCTCTTGTCAAAGGTTCGCTTAAGAAGCCAAGCTGTCCCAAAAAGAGGAAAGTATATAACGATTAACATTAATAACCCTAAAAGGTAGAATAAAGTCCTCATTACTATAATCTTGCTAACATATTCTTTATATTATTCTCTATACGCTCCATGATATTTTCACTATCTTCACGCACAAATTTCTCTCCTGTTATTTGCTCATATAGCTCGATATATCTTTCACTTATACTTGCCACTATATCCTCTGTCATCTCCGGAAGGGTATCTCCATCACGCCCTTGGAATCCATTTTCCATAAGCCATTCGCGCACAAACTCCTTAGAGAGCTGTCTTTGTTGCTCTCCGTTAGCAAAACGCTCTTCATACCCCTCTTTATAGAAATATCTTGAGCTATCTGGCGTGTGTATTTCATCTATTAGGTAGATAACACCATCACGCCTACCAAACTCATACTTAGTATCAACGAGTATTAAACCTTTCTCGTCTGCTATCTCGCTACCTCGTTGGAAAAGAGCAAGAGTATATTTTTCCAGTTGCTCATACTCCTCTTTTGATACAAGTCCTTGTGCTATTATCTCCTCACGCGATATATTTTCGTCATGTGCTCCTTGTTCTGCTTTGGTTGAGGGTGTAATGATAGGTGTTTCAAATCTTTGATGCTCGCGCATGCCATCAGGTAGTGGTACTCCGCATATTTCTCTCGCTCCCGATTTATATTCTCTCCATGAGCTGCCTGTAAGGTAGGCACGAACTATCATTTCAACCGGATAAGGCTCGCAAAGGTGCCCAACAGTAACCATAGGGTCTGGAGATGCTATCTTCCATGATGGGCATATATCACTTGTTGCATCCAAGAATTTAGATGCTATCTGGTTAAGAACCTGCCCTTTGTATGGAATCCCCTTAGGTAGCACCACGTCAAATGCTGATATTCTATCAGATACCACCATAACAAGATTTTTGTTATCTATGTTATAAACATCACGCACTTTACCCTTATATAAACTAACCTGTTTGTCAAAATTAAACTCTGTCTTTACAATTGCCTTTTCCATAATTCTTATATTTTGTTTGTTATTAAAATCTATTTATCAAATGCATCCACAATATCTTTAACCAATTTATGCCTTACAATATCACCTCTGTTCATGGTGATAAAAGATATTCCATTAATATCCTTTAATCGTTCCATTGTGTCGCCTAATCCAGATAGTGCTTTGCTTGGTAAGTCTATCTGTGACGTGTCGCCGGTAAGGATAAATTTCGCATTTTTGCCCATCCGCGTTAAGAACATCTTCAGTTGCGATAGGGTAGTGTTCTGCGCTTCGTCGAGAATAACAAAAGCATTATCCAATGTACGCCCACGCATATATGCTAACGGAGCTATCTGTATGATGCGCTCTTCTATTAGTTCCTCTAACCTTTTTTGCGGTATCATATCATCAAGGGCATCATATAGGGGTTGTAGATATGGATCTAACTTCTCTTTCATATCCCCTGGAAGATAACCCAACTTTTCTCCTGCCTCCACTGCCGGGCGCGTCAATATAATGCGTTTCACCTCTCTTGCTTTCAGTGCCTTAACTGCAAGGGCTATTGCTACATAGGTTTTTCCACTACCTGCTGGTCCAATAGCAAAAAGCAGATCATTGCGCTTTATCTCTTTGACCATTCGTAGCTGATTTTCTCCACGTGCTTTTATCTCTACACCATTTTTTCCATATAGTATATGGTTTGGTTCATTTTCTCCTCCCGTATTGCTCTCTGTTACCTTGATGGTGTCAAATGCTTGGTCTATCACCGCGGATGACATATGCCCATATTTCTTAAAATAGGCAATAAGCCTCTCCATTTTTACAACAAACTCTTTGGTTATGGCTTTGTCTCCCGAAACAACCACTTTCTCGCCACGCACGGTGATAGAAAGCTGTGGATATTTCCCTTTTATATGTTCTATATTAACACTCTTACTGCCACAAAACTCTTGAATATCAATATCTTCTAACCTTAAAGTTGTCTTTTCACTCATAAGCAAATATGTTCATACAATAAACCGTTACAAAGTTAGTGATTTTTTTTGGGTTATGAAAATTATTATTGTGAATATTTTTGAAGTTGCTCTTAACCCTTTTAATACATATTTCAGAGTGATTAAATGTCAAGTTATTAGCCCCCATCCTAATTTAAAAATAAGTACACGCTTTGCGTCCAAGTACCGGTCAGGAAGACCGCCCTGCCGGCGTGAGGCAAAATCAATTTTCATGGCATAATATTAGTCGTATATTTATTAAATAAAAAGTTTACGGCACTATTTCTCTCTGTTTTAACCTTTATAATGACCCTATTCTAAGCATGTAGTTATTGTAGTTTCAAAAAATAATACTATATTTGCATGCTGAACATATAATAATAGTCATAATAAAACACAATTAAAATGAGAAACTTTATCGACAAATTCCCGAAAACTTTTTGGGTGGCGAATATCATTGAACTCTTTGAAAGATGGGCATGGTATGGATTTTTTATGCTTTTTGCTAACTATTTAACAGCATCAACGGAGTTAGGAGCCTTAGGGTTTTCGCAGGCGCAGAAAGGTATGATTATGGGTTTTGGAACAGGTATACTATACTTTCTTCCACTAATAACGGGAGCACTTGCAGATCGTTACGGTTATAAACGTATGCTATTCATTGCATTTATAACATACACCGCTGCATTTATAGCATTTCCAATGGTTAGCTCATTTACGGGAGTGTTTTTGATATACCTATTTCTTGCCTTAGGCGCAGCACTATTTAAGCCTATTATCTCAGCAACGGTAGCTAAGACAACGACAAAGGAGACTGCCTCAATAGGTTTCGGAGTCTTTTATATGATGGTGAACCTTGGAGCTTTCATTGGTCCTCTTGTAACTCTTGTATTGCAAAAGAAAGAGTATGACTACGTGTTTTACGCATCTGCAATAATTATCGCTCTTAATTTCTTCCTTCTATTCTTTTACAAAGAGCCAGAGCGTGAAAAGAGTACGTTATCTGTTTGGGAGAGTTTAGCTAAAGTTTTTAAGAATATATATATAGCTTTAAGCGACATTAAACTGGTTGTTTTCCTACTATTAGTTGCAGGTTTTTGGACTATGTATAATCAGCTATTTTTTACACTTCCAGTGTTTATTACACAGTGGGTTGATACCTCGTCGATGTATGATTTCTTTGCGTCATTAGGAGGCTTTGGTAAGTTCTTTACTGATAATTATGCATCAGCACCGGGTGTTATGGATTCGGAGTTTATTGTTAACACCGATGCAATGTTTATTATTCTATTCCAGATAATAATATCAACAATAGTGATGAAGCGTAAAACTATATCTACCATGACAACAGGTTTTATCATTTGTTCAATAGGTATGGCATTAACGCTATTCACTCAAAATGTGGCATTTACCATAGCAGCTATCTTCATTTTCGCAGTTGGAGAGATGGCATCATCGCCAAAAATTACAGAATATATAGGAAGTATAGCTCCTAAAGATAAAGTGGCACTATATATGGGGTGTTCTTTTATTCCGGTATTTCTTGGTAATATCTTCGCTGGTTTCATTTCAGGTAATGTGTATGGCGCAATGTCGGATAGGCACACTCTTGCTATGCGCGCCGTGGAGGAGAAAGGATTAAATGTATCTACAGAATTAAGTAAGACAGAATATTTTAATAGTGCGGCGGATGCACTGAAGATGAGCCCTGAGCAATTTAAACAATATCTATGGGATACTTACGACCCATCGCAGATATGGATGGTGATTTTAGCTATCGGTCTTGCAGCTGCGTTTGGATTATTCCTATACGATAAATTTATGTTAAAAAGTAAAAATTAAGTATTATGATTAAAGGAGAAAAGGTTTTTTTAAGAGCCGTGGAACCAGCTGATCTGGATAAATTATACGTCTGGGAGAATGACCCTGAGGTGTGGAGTGTCTCTGTAACATCAACATTATACTCTAAGTATTTACTAAAAGAGTATATTGATAATGCAGGGAGGAGTATTTATGAAGTAGGGCAGCAGAGATTTATGATTTGTCGCCTTAATGATGGCGAGGCTATTGGCACAGCTGACCTTTTCGACTTTGACCCCCATAACCGTCGTGCTGGTGTAGGAATATTAATATATGATAAATCGGACAGAGGTAAAGGGTATGCTAATGAGGCTTTAAAGCTACTTGAATGGTATGCTAAGGAGTCGCTGAACATGAATCAGCTATATTGTAATGTGGTGGATAATAATGAAGCAAGTAAAACGCTTTTCCCTAAGATGGATTATGTTATGTGTGCTCGTAAGAAGCAGTGGTTAATGATTGGCGGAGAGTGGTTTGATGAGCTAACTTATCAAAAACTACTTTAGGTGTCATGAATATTGATGAAATTTATAGAAAGTGTTTAGATAGCGAGTTTGTAACTTTCGATGAGGCTATCACACTATATAACAAAGCTCCGTTATCGGAGCTTTGTTCTGTTGCATACTCTATGCGTGAAAAGATAAAGGGGAGTGATAGGGTTGCGACATGGCAGATAGACAGAAACGTTAATATTACTAATGTTTGTGTGTCGGGATGTCATTTTTGTAATTTTCATTGTAAACCACATCAACGAGATAGGGCTTTTATTACCTCTATTGATGACTATAAACAGAAAATAGCAGAAACATTGGCTCTTAATGGTGATCAATTACTATTGCAAGGAGGAATGCATCCAAAGCTTGATATCGTATACTATGAAACACTATTTAAAGAGCTTAAAGACGCGTTCCCATCGATTAAGCTACATGCCCTCGGTCCTCCCGAGGTGTATCACATAGCAAGAATCAGTGGCATATCAACAATTGAGTGCTTGGAGAGGCTTATTAGTGCCGGTTTATCCTCTTTCCCCGGTGCAGGGGCGGAGATATTAGATAGTGATATACGTAAAAAAATCTCACCCTTCAAATGTAGTGCCGAGAGTTGGCTTGAAATAATGAGCGAGGCTCATTCGTTGAATCTTGCAACCTCTGCTACGATGATGTATGGCCATATCGAAAGTAGGGAACAGCGGATTAGTCACATACTTAAGTTGCGTGACCTGCAGGCAATAAAAGGTGCTGATAAGTATGGTTTTTTAGCCTTTATACCATGGGTTTTTTGTGCCAAAGGAACGGAGTTAGAGCGTCAAGGTGTAGTGGTAGATAATTCCCATATAGAATACTTGCGAATAATTGCTATAAGTCGTCTATTGTTGCCAAATATTGAGAATATACAGGCTTCATGGCTAACAATGGGTATTGAGACCGGGCAATTCTCGTTACACTGCGGTGCTAACGACCTTGGCTCAATAATGATTGAGGAGAATGTGGTCTCTTCGGCAGGAGCAAATTACAGAATCGGAAGAGACAAGATGGAAGAAATTATCATTAATGCAGGTTTTAAACCATTGTTAAGAGATCAACACTATCGTATAAGGTAGACATATAGGTAGGACAATTCGCAAAACTCTGTTTTGTGAATTGTCCTAAACGAGCGATAGCGAGCG
>CAYIZU010000040.1:0-2428 GCA_964367795.1 uncultured Rikenellaceae bacterium
TAAGTGTTGTTAGCACCAAAAAGAATATAAGCAGCAGGAACATCATATCTGTCATAGCTGATGCTCCAAACGAGGTCTCTACTTTTGAACTTCTCTTTATTGCCATTACTCTATAGGTTGGTTAAGTATATCCATAAAGGCTATGGTGTTAGCCTCCATTTGGAAAATCTGTTTCTCTATACGCTGAACAAGGAAGTTATATCCAAAATAGGCAGGGATACCTACTATCAAACCAGCAACCGTTGTTACCATCGCGGTATACATACCTCCAGCCAGAAGCGATATATCTATTGTCCCACCAGCAGCGCTCATCTCCATAAATACATCAACCAATCCAAGCACTGTACCCAAGAAACCTATCATGGGAGCTCCTCCGGCTATTGTTGCAAGAAAGGGTAGATGGTGCTCTAATTTCGACACTTCAAGATTTGCCGTGTTCTCTATCGACGAGTGAACTTCACTAATAGGGCGACCAAGATGTTCGATACCTTTCTCTATCATACGAGCAATAGGGTTATCGGTACTACGACATAGCTGCAAAGCGACCCCTATTTTGTTTTCATACATCAAACTCTTTATCTTATTCATAAAATCTACATCTATCGCAGAAGCGCGTTTAATGACTCTAAAACGCTCCACAAATATGAAGATAGATATACCAAAAAGTAGCATTAGAGGTATCATTAACCAGCCTCCTGCCATAATTAACTCGCCAAGCCCTATACTCTTAGGCTGCCCAGCAGAGATTTGCAATAGTGTAACCATATTTTTCTTTTTTTGTTTACCGCAAAAATACAAATAATTATTGTATTATGAAAATTACTCGTTCATCCACATATCCAATACGCCCCATATTTCATCACGAGTAGCCTCTGGAAAACTGTTAATACGCGTTTTGTGGTCATATTTAGGACATAAGTAGAATTTCATATTTTTCTTATTCTTGAAAAACTTTATCTCAGGAGCAACCGCCGTCCATGGGTCGTATTCTCCATATATAAACATCATCTTTAAATCAGATTTCTTAAGGAATTTGTTGATATCCTTATATAACTCGGGGTTGAACTTTATATCGTCATGCTGTCCCTTCATCATAATACGTTTTAAATACCCTTTGTCATCTTTTATAGATAATAATCCCTTAAATGGCTTAAGGTCGTACGTATAATATCCTAACTCCAAAGCTGCTTGTATATAGAAAGGGCTGGTGCTTGAGTTATTAGCAAAATATGACGGGTCGCAAAGCGTTACAAGATGTTTGAAAAGCTCCTCATCACTTACTGTCGTAGCAGGAACATCCTTTACCCTCTCGCACGCCATCTGCCATAACCCAAATGAATACTCTAAAACAACCATATCCAATACCTCATCAATTGAAGTATCGCCAAAAGTAAGGTTATTCTTTTGGGCATACTCTTTCAACATTGGCACCATAGTGTTACGACGCTTAAGTACCTCTGTTTGAAAATCATATATCTTTTTTCTGTCTGACTCTGGACCAATATTGGCAAGAAAATCTTCATGACGTTTATCCTCTAAAGAGTAACACACAGGGCCAACATATGGCACATAAAAATCAACGTCGTTAGGATAGTAAGTGGCATATATCATTGTGTTTTGCCCTCCTTTACTAACTCCAGAAGCGATAAATTTTCCTTTGTAAATGCTCTTTAGTGCCTCCACAATCTTATGAGTATCGTGTGCGGCATATTTACCACGCATATACTGCCAATCTGTTGGTTTTGGCGTTGACTGTTCAAAATATCTATGCTGGATTACTGCGACGTTAGCCTTATACCTTCTCGAAAGCTCTTCCGAATAGCGTGGGTTCATGCCAAACCCTCCCGTATAGCCATCCGTTACAACCACAGTAGGCGCATCGAAACCGACATGTGCAACATATATTTGTTGGTCAAATTTTCCTTTAGTAGCATCTCCCGGCACAACCTCTTGTTCTATCTTAACGGCATATTTTTCACTATATAATGGGACATTATTTTGAATCGGAATAACCTCTGTTACATTTTTAAGATTGGTTAGTTTCTTTCGTAATTCTGTTTGGGGTGCATCCTTTACGGCTATCCTCTCTACCGATAAGCCTTGTGCAAATGTTTTATTGGCAGTACCACTAACGAGAGCAGCTAATACCAACAGTAATAAACTCTTTTTTGTTTGTATCATAAATTTAATTTTAATATATTAAAAAAAATAAGTATTTTTGTAACGCACAAAGATATTAAATATTTTATGAATAATCTAACTATTTCTGAAGAAATTAACGAGTATAAAGCATATTTGCTCTTAGAGAGGGGCTTAAGTGCAAATACAATAGAGGCTTATATGCACGATATAGAGCTTCTTAATAGCTATTTTATTGCCCAAGATAAAGATATTATATATCTTAATGCCAGTGATATAACAGAATTTA
>CAYIZU010000040.1:2438-13234 GCA_964367795.1 uncultured Rikenellaceae bacterium
GTAGAGAGCGTTCATCACAGGCGCGCATTGTTAGTGGAATAAAAAGCTTTTACAACTACCTATTACTATACGATAAAATCGAAAATTCGCCTATTGAACTATTAGAATCACCTAAATTACGACGAAAAATACCTGATGTATTAACCCCCGATGAGGTGGATCAGATAATAGGCGCCATTAATTTAGAGGATAAGTTAGGGTATCGCAATCGGGCCATTATAGAGATGCTATATAGTTGTGGTGTAAGGGTTAGCGAATTGGTAGAGCTTAAAATGAATGATCTATTCTTCGGAGATGGCTTTATCCGTGTTATTGGTAAGGGAAATAAGCAAAGGCTTGTGCCTATAAATAATACCCTTATTGCTATTGTCGGTCAATATCTCACAACGCGCCATCTTCTACAGTGCGGCAAAAGGAGTGATAGTCTATTTTTGTCGCAGAGAGGCGGAACATTGACACGTGTGATGATTTTCACTATGATAAAACAGTTAACATTAAAAGCCGGTATAACAAAGAAGGTCAGCCCACACACATTTAGGCACACTTTTGCAACCCATCTACTAAAGGGTGGAGCGGATATAAGAGCGGTGCAGGATATGTTAGGACACCATAGCATTATCACAACCGAGATATACACCCATTTGGACAACGAGCATCAACATAACACTATCAACACTTTTCACCCTCTTGGAGAAAAAGACTAAAGTGATTTACAGTGCAGTTATTTCCAGTGATAATTATACTCTAAACCTAAATGCCTCATAACGACATCAACGGTTGTACCGCACATATCCTCTATTGTTGACGGCATGGAATAAAATGAAGGAGCAGCCACCATGACAATACCGCCAGCAAGTGTTATGGTGCGCATATTATCTATATGAATAAGGTTTAACGGGTTTTCTCTGAATAAAACAATTAACTTCTTCCTTTCTTTAAGCATTACATCTGCACCACGAGATATTAAATCATTTGAAATGCCCGAAGCAATGCGTCCCAACATGCCCGCTGAGCAAGGAACAATAACCATAGCATCATCATCCCCTGAACCAGAAGCCAAAGAAACATAAAAATTACTATTCTCAACAACTGTTATCTTGTCACTTTTTAGCAACCAATCCGCACCCAACTCACTATTAGCTACTTCATAGCCATTATTTGAGAATATAACCCTTATACTTTCCACATTTTCACAAGCGGTTAACCTCTCAATAAGCAATTTAGCATATATGGCACCTGAAGCACCCGTTATAGCAATATTCACCAACATATCTACAAGATTATAGGATGACATTCGTACCCGTTGCTATGCAGATACTCCAAGACACGAGGTAAAACATATCTTAAGCGGCGGAAAGCCTTTTTTGAATCATGAAAAACAATTATTGAACCGCCAGTTACGCTTTCTATTACGTTTTTCAAACAACCTTGTGGAGAGATGAAAGAGCTGTAATCACGACTTAGTACATCCCACATTATAATATGATATCTGTCACCTAATCTGCGCTGTTGTGCCTTTGATATGCGCCCATAAGGAGGTCTGTAAAGATTTGAGCAGATAAATCCATCTGCAAGATCTACATCCTCAACATACCGCCCAGCTTTTACACCCCATCCTTTAATATGGCTGTACGAATGGTTTCCCACTACATGCCCTGCATCTATTAACATTTTATATTGAGTGGGGTGCATCTCTACATTCTTACCCAAACAAAAAAAAGTGGCTTTGGCATCATACTTGGCAAGTGTTTCTATTATCCATGGTGTAATATCTGGAGTCGGCCCATCGTCAAAAGTGAGAAAAACTCGATTATTGTTCTTTTCGCTTTTGAGATTCCATATCAAATCAGGATATAGTTTTTGTATAAACTTATAAGGTCGAAACTTCATAACTATGCAACTTTCACATTACAAAACTAATAAATATTTTTGTAATGTAAAAAATAAAAACTAATTTTGTAGGGAAAATAAATTTATTATTACTATTAAACGAAATATATTATGAGAAAGATTCTTTTTTTAGCATCCATAGCTACAATGCTAATAGGTTGTTTTTCAGCGGATAGGAATGAACGATTTCTTCCTGATAGCTTAGGGCAACCTTATGAGGTATTTGTCGTAACACCTACGGATATTTTTCGAGGTCCGGCAGGAGATTCTCTTAAGAAGAGTTTCGAAGATGATATACATATGATAAGCTTCTCGGAGAAAAAATTTAAACTGCTAAACATAACTCCTGAAGGGTTTAAAGGCATATCTCGTCACCACAGAAATATTATATTCTTAAATGTGGGCAAAGAGTACACCACTGGCTCTATTAAGACAGGAAAAAATCTATACGCAGAACCTCAGATGGTGGTAACGATAGATGCTATGAATGTGCCGGAACTTACCCGTTTGATAACGTCGGGAAGAGATACAATCGTTCAGATAATGGCTGCAGAGGAGCTAGATCGATTTGCGAAAAAAGCAACGTTAATAACAGATACTAAGTTAAAGGCGGAAATAGCTAAAAAGTTTAAAATAAGTATAAACATTCCCGAAGGGTATAAGATACGAAACAATTCCATCCCTAACTTCATGTGGATATCATACGAACTACCGGAGTCAAGTCAAGGTGTTTTGATATATGAGTATCCATATAATGGCGAGGCTATTACTAATTATCGCATTGTTGACGAAAGAAATAAATTTGCGGCAAAAGTGCCGGGTGAGCTTCCTAATTCGCATATGACAACAGCCGACATATTTGCGCCCGAGACAGATGTTAAGTCGATAAATGGCAAAGAGTGGTATGAGACGCGAGGTTTTTGGCGAGTGAAAAATGATTTTCAAGGTGGGCCTTTTGTTTCATATACATCAATCGATGAAAAACGTAAAAGAGTGATAGTACTTGACTGGTATGTATACTCTCCAAATCCAGATAAAGGTCAGGGAACATATTTACGTCAGTTAGAGGGGATAATGGAGACAACAATAATAATGGAATAGATATATGAAAGTAGCAATAGCCCAGATAAATCCAACAAATGGAGATTTACAATATAATAAAGAGAAGATAATAGAGCAGCTATCGGTGGCTCTTGAGCAAGGTGCGGATGTTATTGTTTTTGGAGAGATGGCATTAACAGGAAAGATGTTATATGATCTTCCGTTAACTGAAAATTTTGCAGAAGAGTTATGGAATGAATTATCTGAAATAGCGGAGTATGCCACAAAGATAGACGCAATAATAGGAATGCCACTTGTAATAGAAAATGAGGTGTTCAGTGGAGCTGTTCATATACAAAAAGGTGAGGTTGTAAACGAATTCTATCGCGCTATGGTGACATCTCGTGACGAATTGTCGTATATCTCAGGTGTTGAATCGGAGCTCTTTGAGGCAGAAGATGAACCACTTGAGAATATAATTAATGTGAACGGTGAAAACCTTCTTATAGCAATCGGAGATGATATAAATTATATTGATAGCTTGGAGATATTTACTCCTGCAAACAAGCCTTATATTGCGGCTGTTGTGCATCTTGACGCCACGAGGTATTATCATGGTGTGGGGTATGAAAAAGTTATAAACCATCAAAGTATTGCAAAAGAGATTAGACGAGATATTATCTCTACTAACCTATGCGGAGGTGAAATGGGAAATATCTACTATGGTGGTTCTACGGCAGTGAATGGTAGAGGTGAACTAATTATTCAATTAGATGCATTTGATGAACAATTAGCGGTCATAGAGCTTGAAGCTTTAGAGGAGTATAAACCACTACCAGTAAAGAAGTCAACCCCGAAGGGCAAATCACGTGAGACATATGAGGCGTTAACTGTTGCATTGCGAGACTTTATTCTCAAACGAGGGTTTAAAAAAGTGGCGTTAGGACTCTCTGGCGGTATAGATTCGGCAGTTGTCGTGGCTTTGGCTATCGATGCTTTGGGAAAAGATAATGTTGAAGTGCTGCTTATGCCTTCAGAATTCTCTTCTGAACACTCTGTTACTGATAGTGTTGAGATGGCGGAGAGGTGTGGTATTAAATATAGCATAATACCTATAAAAGATAGTTTTAATGCCGTTATCAATACTATGGAGCCATTATTTAACGGTACCGATTTTTGTGTTGCGGAAGAGAATATTCAGTCGCGTTTAAGAGGGGTGCTACTTATGGCATTATCAAATAAATTTGGGCATATCATATTAAACACAAGTAACAAGTGTGAAATAGCTATGGGCTACGGAACGCTATACGGGGACACCAACGGAGCCATCTCGCTACTTGGAGACCTATATAAGGGAGAAATTTACGACCTCGCTCGCTACATTAACCGTAACGAAATAATCATACCAGAAAATATTATTAACAAGGCACCTTCCGCAGAGTTGCGTCCTAATCAGAAAGATTGCGACTCATTACCAGAGTATGAGCTATTAGACAAGATACTACATGCCATGATAGAAGAGGGGCTTGATAAGGCAAGTATCATAAAAAGAGGGTTTGAAAGTGATATGGTAGATAAGGTGGCTCATCTATTAAAAATCAACGAGCACAAGCGTCATCAATTGCCTCCAATAGTTAGATTATCAAAACTATCGCTTGGAATAGAGCGTAAAATGCCGATATAGTATCATTCACGAAGCGAATTACCCAAAACGAGGACTGATTCGCATAACCCAATAAAAATCGGGGAAATTTGGATGAAATTTTCATTTTTCATCTAATTTTTTCGATTTTTTGTGTTTCAATGGTTGTTTTCATGTCAAAAAAACAGAGCAATTTTTTAAGTTAGTAGGGTGATACCGAAAACTTTAAAAAAAATATCCAATTAATTGTTTGTCAATTAGTTGGATATTTTTTTTAGTTTTCGGTATCACACCTCATGCAAAAATTACGTACTTTTAAGCAAAGCCGTCATTCGCGAACAGCCCTTACTATTTCTTCAACTCCTCAACAAGATACTTATAGAAATAAGGTATTGTCTCTATTCCTTTAAAGAAATTAAATATTGGATAGTTCTCATTTGGTGAGTGGATAGCATCTGCTCCTAATCCAAAACCTAACAATATACTTTTCGTTCCTAATATTCTCTCGAAACCACTAACAATAGGGATACTTCCTCCACTATAGAAAGGTACTGGAGACTTACCAAAAGTCTCTTCTACTGCCCTTTCAGCAGCACGGTAAGCAGGTAGTGATGTTGGCGACACATAAGGATAACCTCCGTGACAAGCCTTAACCTCAACTTTTACACTTGGTGGAGCAATTGAAATGAAATAATCCTCAAATAATTTACTGATAGTATTAAAATCTTGATTTGGAACTAAGCGCATAGAAATCTTAGCCTGAGCAATAGATGGGATTACTGTTTTTGAGCCTTCGCCAGTATGTCCACTCCATATGCCATTAACATCAAGAGCAGGTCTGATACCAGTACGCTCCATTGTTGTATAACCCTCTTCTCCCTTTAGCTCATCCAGTTTTAACGACTCCTTATAAGCCTCCGTATCAAAAGGTGCCTTATTTAATGTAGCTCTCTCCTCGGCAGATAATATGCGCACATCATCATAGAAATGAGGTATCGCAATCTCTCCCTTTTCGTTTGTCAACTTAGTAATCATTTCAGCAAGGATATTAGCAGGGTTAGGTACAGCTCCGCCAAAAAGACCAGAGTGTAGATCGTGGCTTGGACCAGTAACCTTAACCTCCATATATGCCAATCCACGTAGACCACATGTAATAGAAGGTACATCCATTCCTATCATACTCGTATCTGAGATAAGGATAATATCAGCCTTTAATAAATCTTTATTCTCTTCGCAGAAAGCATAAAGTGATGGTGAACCTATCTCCTCTTCGCCCTCAAGCATGAACTTAACGTTACAAGGTAGTTCGTCGCTCTCAACCATAGCTTCGAATGCCTTAATATGCATATAACCTTGCCCCTTATCATCATCTGCGCCACGAGCATATATCTTTCCGTCGCGAATGTCTGGCTCGAAAGGTGGTGTTGTCCACAGCTCTATAGGGTGAATAGGCATAACATCATAATGCCCGTACACCAAAACAGTTGGAGCCGATGGATCTATCATCTTCTCGCCATAAACAACAGGGTTACCAGCTGTTGGCATAACAGTAGCTGAATCTGCACCCGCCTCAACTAATGATTGCGCTAAATGTTCTGCACAACGAACCATATCCTCTTTATGCGCGCTCTCTGCACTGATTGATGGGATACGTAGTAAATCAAATAATTCATCAAGGAACCTATCCTTGTTCTCTTGAATGAATGCTTGTGTCTTTTTCATCCTTAATACTTTTAATTAATATTTAAAAATTTCTCCTCCTGATAATATTGTCACACCTTTTGTGTCGCTGCTCTCTACACGACCAATAATTTGAGCATCAACTCCAAACGATTTGCTTATTGCTATTATATCTGCTGCATATTGTGGCTCAACATATATCTCCATACGGTGCCCCATGTTAAATACTTTATACATCTCGCTACGTGGTGTACCACTCTCTTTCTCAATAATACGGAAAAGCGATGGTATCTCAAATAGATTATCTTTTATAATATGTAACTTATCCACAAAATGTAGCACTTTGGTTTGTGCTCCACCCGTACAGTGTATCATCCCTTTCACAGCACCTCTATACTCTTTTAGTAGTGCCGTTACGATAGGAGCATAGGTGCGCGTTGGCGATAATACCAGTTTCCCGGCAGTGATACCAACCTCCTCTATTATATCCGTAAGTCCATAAGAGCCAGAGTATGATAAATCAGATGCCATCTCCGTATCATAGCTCTCTGGATACTTGAAAGCCACCCCTTTATTAAAAACATCATGACGAGCGGACGTTAATCCATTGCTGCCCATGCCTCCATTATATTCTGTTTCGTAGCTTGCCTGACCGTAAGATGATAATCCGATAATTACCTGCCCATCGGCTATATTTGCATTATCAATTACATCACTTCGACGCATACGAGCAGTAACGGTACTATCTATTATAACAGTTCTCACTAAGTCACCCACATCGGCTGTCTCTCCTCCAGTAGAGTATATACCAACGCCCATATCGCGCATCTTAGAAAGGAACTCCTCTGTACCATTTATTATTTCGGCAATAACCTCACCAGGTATTCTATTTTTATTGCGTCCGATAGTTGATGATAGTGTTATATTATCTGTTGCCCCAACACATAGTAGGTCATCCGTATTCATTACAATAGCATCTTGCGCTACACCACGCCATACCGAAAGGTCTCCCGTCTCTTTCCAATAGGCGTATGCAAGCGACGACTTAGTCCCTGCACCATCGGCATGCATTATGAGGCAATGTTCTTCAGAATTTGTAAAAATATCGGGTACTATCTTGCAAAAAGCCTTAGAAAAAAGCCCTTTATCAATAGATTTTATTGCATTGTGTACATCCTCTTTTCCTGACGAAGCACCTCTTAACGCATATCTTGAATTGTCTTTCATAATATATATATAATATGTTCAGTTATAAATATGTCCCATATAGCACAATTGGACAAGCACGCAAAGATAATAATTTTTTTCGGAATTTATAATATTATCAGAAATTTTTTATACCTTTGTGTCAAATATTGTGATTTAAAAAAAATTATATGAAGACTACACCATTTACGCAATATCATATTGCGGCAGGAGCGAAAATGGCTCCTTTTGCAGGCTATAATATGCCTATCGAGTTTAAGGGTATCAATGTTGAGCATATCAACGTTAGAGAGAATGTAGGGGTTTTTGATGTTAGTCATATGGGCGAGATATGGGCTAAAGGTCCTAATGCAGAGGCTTTCTTACAAAGAGTAACAACAAATAATGTTGCTGCGCTATATGATGGTAAAGTACAGTATACATGTATGCCTAACGGTGAGGGTGGTATCGTTGACGACCTATTAGTTTATCGCATAGATGCAGAAACATATTTACTTGTTGTTAACGCATCAAATATCGAAAAGGATTGGAATCATCTATCTAAAATAGCTATTGAATTTGGTATGACACCGGGCAAAGAGCTATATAACGCATCTGACGAGATAGCACAACTTGCTGTTCAGGGTCCTAACGCAATGAAAGTTATTCAAAAATTATGTGATGAACCCGTTGAGGACATGGAGTACTACACATTTAAAAAAGTAACTATTGCAGGTGTTAAGGATGTTATTCTATCTATTACTGGCTATACTGGTTCAGGTGGTTGCGAGATATATATGGCTAACGAAGATGCTGCAAAGATATATGAGGCAATATATGCTGCTGGAGAGGAGTTTGGTATTGCTTCGATAGGGTTAGGAGCACGCGATACTCTACGTTTAGAGAAAGGTTTCTGCCTTTATGGTCATGAGATAGACGACACAACATCTCCTATTGAGGCAGGTCTTGGCTGGATTACAAAGTTTGTTGATGGTAAGGATTTCATCGACCGTGATAAGATGGAGGCACTTAAAGCAGCTGGATTAAAGCGTAAACTTGTTGGCTTTAAGATGATAGACAGAGGAATACCTCGTCAGGGGTATGATATTGTTGATAGCGAAGGAAATGTTATTGGTAATGTTGTATCTGGTACTATGTCGCCTATGCTTAAGGTTGGTATTGGAACAGGATATGTTAATGTTGACAATGGCAAGATAGGAAATGAGATATTTATCTCTGTAAGGGGTAAAGGTATCAAAGCAGAGGTGGTTAAATTACCATTTGTATAGATATATTAAGATAAGTTAATGGATATATTATCGGTTAAGCAACGGTTTGGCATTATAGGCAATAATCCTCAATTAGAAAACTCTATTGAGGTGGCTTTGCGTGTAGCCCAAACCGACTTATCGGTGCTTATAACGGGAGAGAGCGGTGTTGGAAAGGAATTTTTTCCACAGATAATCCACTCTTTCTCGGCTCGTAAGCACAAGAACTATATAGCTGTTAACTGCGGTGCCATTCCTGAAGGAACTATCGACTCGGAGCTCTTTGGTCATGAAAAAGGGGCATTTACCGGTGCAACGGAGAGTCGTAAGGGTTATTTTGAGATGGCAGATGGAGGGACAATATTTCTTGATGAGGTGGCGGAGCTCCCACAAACGACACAGGTACGCCTGTTGCGTGTCTTACAGACGGGGGAGTACATCCGCGTAGGTTCGTCGAAGGTTCAAAAAACAAATGTGAGGGTTGTTGCTGCAACAAATATTAATCTAAATAAAGCGATTGCTAAGGGCGTTTTCCGTGAGGATTTATATTATAGGCTTAACACAGTACCTATACAATTACCTGCCTTACGCGAAAGAAAAGATGATATATATAAACTTTTCAGGCGTTTCTGCTTGGATATTGCAGCACAGTATACAATGCCACCGATAACACTGACGGATGAAGCACGTAGGGTGCTAACGGAGTATCGTTGGCCGGGAAATATTCGACAACTAAAGAATGTGGCGGAGCAAATTTCAGTAATTGAGTCGTCGCGTGAGATAGATGCACAAACCCTTTATAAATATATCCCTATCAATGATGTTCATAACGATTATCGCGTTGGAAGTGTTGACAATGGAGGCATGGCTAATAGTGAACGGGAGCTGCTTTTCACCGTTCTATACGATATGCGACGAGATATTATGGAGCTTAAGCGTATGGTGGTACAGCTTGGTGGTGTGCTACCTGATGATTTAAAAGAGTCGGGGCATTTCACACCCCACGCCCTCATTAGTTCGGCACCTCTTCAGCTGGCTCTTCCGGAGAGCGGTGTTGTGCGAGAAATTGTTGATGCGACGCCAAGCGAACCTCTTACTAAGGAGGATTATCAAAGAGAGGAGATAGTTAAAGCTTTGGAAAAGCATAACGGCAGGCGTAAGGATGCCGCCAAAGAGTTGTTTATATCCGAAAGGACATTATATCGTAGAATTAAAGAGTTAGGAATAGATGAGTAGAAGTTTTTTATATAGGCTAATATGTTTAGCGTCGCTGCTATCCATAGTGTCGTGTACTGTTAAGTACTCCTTTACTGGAGCATCAATAGATCCACAGGTTAAGACCTTTAGCGTACAAGATTTTCCAAATATAGCACCGCTTGTGAGCCCGTCTTTAAGCCCTACATTTACTACGGCATTGATGGAAAAGATGCAACGTTCAACATCCTTAACGCAGGTCAGAGAGGATGGCGATATGAGCTTCGAAGGAGAGATAGTGAACTACACATCTTTACCAATAGCTGTTACGGGCGATGAATATGCCTCGCAAAATAGGCTTACTGTTACGGTAAAGGTGAAATTCACTAATCGTTTTCAGCCTAAAAATAATTTCGATAAGCAATTCAGCGCGTATGAAGACTACGACAATACGCAACTGCTTCAAACTGTTGAGCCGGTACTTATACCGCAAATAGTGGATAAGTTAGTGACTGATATATTTAATGCAGCTGCATCTAACTGGTAGTATGATGGATAGGAATAACATACTTTTTTCGCGTTTAATAGTTGAGCCACAAAGGGCAAGGAAAGTGCAGGAGACGCTTTCAGATATATGTGCGAAGTATCCTTGGTTTACAATGGCTAAAGCTATACGTATACCGCTCATGGCCAACTCAAAAAAGAAAAGGGTATATGTAAACTCATTATCTCTAAATCTTTATACCTTTAACTATCATCCGTTGCAAATAGGGAGTGTGACAAATCATTATATTAAGGAGGTTTTATTTGCCGAAAATTATGAGGGAGATAAAAAAAATGATAAAAATGAAAAAAAATTCACTAACGATAAAACGGTTGATTTGATAGATATATTT
>CAYIZU010000041.1:0-6049 GCA_964367795.1 uncultured Rikenellaceae bacterium
TGTGGCTTAGCTGCAAAATATCCTCCTATTGAGCGATGATATACCGAAGTTGTTGCATCACTAAAGGTTGATACTGAAAGGTTAGCAACACGGTAATTAATATCACTATCCTCTAATATCTCTTTGTCAATAGCAGTCATCGCAGTCTTATCAACCGTCTCTTTTGAGCCTGTAAACATATCATAACTAACATGCCTAGCAGCCACAGGTATCATGTCAACTATGACAAGTAAAGCAAGTGCTGCTACAGCCTTTATACTACTAACCTTTGAATTAATCTTCCAAAACCATATAATTCCAAATGTAAGAGCAACAAACACCAATGAACGGAAAGCATCACTACGCAACATTGATAACCTCTCACCTCGCATCGCATTAATAACATCGTTAGGTAAGCCCATCTGGCCATCTGTTGCAGAGGTGAAATCAAATAACATCCCCCCCAACACAATAAAAGCAGCGGCTACCCCACCAGTGATATATAGTGAATTTTTAAGTGCCCTTTTTAATTTCTCACCATCTATATCTCCATTATATACTTTTGATAATGCAAGCATCGCCATCAAAGGAATCGTGAGTTCCGCAACAACAAGTATCATGGAAACGGTTCGAAACTTATCGTATAGTGGAAAATAATCAATAAACAAATCTGTTAATGGCATAAAGTTACGACCCCATGCCAATAATATGGATAATGTTGTTGCACCAACTATCCACCACAAGTTAACACCTCTTATCAAATATAGCCCCAACACAAATAAGAAAATCATAACAGCACCTATATATACAGGACCCGAAGTCATAGGCTGAGGACCCCAGTAACCGGGAAGTTGTTTGGTTAACCTTGCGGCCTCAACAGGTGACACATATTTTTTTAGCGACTCGAAAACCTCTCCATCGTCACTAAAACCGCCATTCGACTTACCGCCTGTTAGATTAGGAATAAAGAGATTAAAACTCTCCATTTTTCCATAACTCCACGATGTTATGTAATCTTTATCAAGACCTTTACTTACGCTCTTACCACTATCTGAAATAGTTTTACCACCACGAGTTGAATCCTTACTATAATCATTTGTATAGTATAAGTATATGATATTTGCTCCAACAGCTAAAGCGGTAGTGACAACAAGTGCAGCACTACTAATAAGAAACTTCTTTATTAATCTATCCTTATAGGCTCGATACCCCAAAGCAGCAACCATTATTATCATTGCAAGTATGAAGTAGTAGGTTATTTGCGGATGCACTGCAGCTATTATAAGAAGTGTAAAGACTCCAAATAGCGGAGCTCCTATCATGTAAGACCTTCGATAAGTGTAATATAGTGCACCTATTAACGGGGCTACATAACATAACGCCACTAATTTCATTATATGCCCTGCCTCATATATTATGATGAAATAGGTTGAAAAACCGTAGGCAATAGAACCCACAATGGCGACATAAGGGTTAACCCCGAAACACATTAACATAAAGAAGAAACCTGCCATCAACACAAAATAGTAAGCTGCCGGCTTCCCTATTAAATATAAATTAGAGGCACTAAATTTAAATACATCAGCCGGATATTCGTTATGAATAGCATACGAAGGCATTCCTCCAAACATATTAGCTGCCCAAAATGGATGCTCATCATATTTCTCAATATGTTCAACAATAGGTGCTGTCATACCATGCGCCTGTACACTATCAAATTTACGAATATCTTTCCCCATATATTGAGGAGCAAAATATACCATTGGTATAACCAAAAAGAGCACAAGTGCCACGATGTAAGGGTAATATTTTTTCAACTTTTCCATAAAGCTATTAAATAAGGGGAGTTCTATTTTCTCCCTAAAATACTTTTCATTTACTAACCACTACAACCCACTTTTGCAAAATCAAAAAGGGACAATTATTAATCAAAAATTAAAATCAGGGAGAAATAGAACTCCCCATAACATTTTAACCCACAAATTTACACATTTTTTTTTACATACACAACAATGATTTTCATTATAGGTCGCTATACACTTGACACAAAGAGCGAAAAGATTTTTTTTCAACATTAATTTCATTTTTCCACATTTTTTTTCTAACTTTGCGCTATATAAGGGTGATTTATGATAACAAAGGCACAGATAACATCCGTTAAGCTATTAAAAGATAGGGATGAACGTAAAAAAAACTCTCTATTTGTGGCAGAAGGAGAAAAGATATTTGAAGAGCTAATAAATAGTTCTCTAACTGTGTCTCAAATTTTCTATATCAATGAACGAATATCTGAACAGACTCGCAATCACATAATTAGGAGTAAGATGGAGGAGGTTTACGAAGTTTCGGCAAAAGAGATGGATAGGTTATCGCATCTAAAAACCCCAACGCCAATACTTATAACGGTTAAAATTGAGAATTACGCCTTTAAATATATTGATAAAAGCCTTATATTAGCTCTCGATGGAGTACAAGACCCCGGAAATTTAGGAACCATAATACGCCTTGCCGATTGGTTTGGCATTGAGGATATAATATGTTCGAGAGAGTGCGCAGACCTTTATAATCCTAAAGTTGTTCAGGCAACAATGGGGGCACTATCACGCGTGCGTGTTAGTTATGTTGATTTACCTAAAACCATTGAAGAGCTTTCAAAAAAAGGGGTGGAAATTTATGGAACCTTTTTAGATGGAGAGGTCATATATTCGAAAAATATTGGTGGTCGAGATGGCGTTATTGTTATGGGAAGTGAGGGACGTGGAGTATCTAAAGAGATAGAGTCAATGATAACAAAAAGGCTATATATACCACCCTACCCTATGGATAAATCAAGTGGAGAGTCGCTTAATGTGGCGGTAGCAACGGCAATAGTGTGTAGTGAATTTAGAAGAGATATATAATTTAACAAATAGAATATGGATAGAAATTATAAATTGTTAGATATTGCAACAGGCAATGTATTTGAAGATAGCGGTTGGGATTTAGGAGGTGCATCATCTCTAATACGTGCCGTGTATGACAAGAAGAAATTGCAATTAGGAGATAGTAAAGATGGTCTATTTACATTTCGCGATTGGCTACCTATTCATCGTGAATTAAAAGGTTCATCAGCTCCTGTTACATATAAAAGCGTAGGCTTGGGGGCATATTTGGGTCTTAATAATTTATATATCACATTTAGTGGCTACTACCCAGAAATCGGCGCTATGATGACAAGTTGCGCTTTTAAGGAGACAGAGGCTTATGCTGTATGTGGTCGATTAAAGGCGGATAGCAATAAGGTGTTGGTGGTTGCCTCGGCAGGAAACACGGCACGTGCCTTTGCCAAAGTATGTTCAGAGAATAATATACCTCTACTACTATGTGTCCCGGAAGATAACTTGGATGCTCTATGGTTTGACACCCCTATTAATGAGTGTGTAAAATTAATATGCACAGCAAAAGGTTCCGACTATTTCGATGCCATAAATATCAGCAATAGCGTTGTTAAATGTGATAAATTTTTACCAGAAGGGGGAGCAAAAAATGTGGCACGTCGCGATGGGATGTCGACAACAATGCTTTCGGCTGTAACATTTATTGGAGAGATACCTGACCTATATTTTCAGGCTGTAGGTAGTGGTACGGGTGCAGTAGCAGCATGGGAGGCAAATTTGAGATTTATCGAAAGTGGAGAGTATGGTGATAAGAAAAGTAAGTTAATAATATCTCAAAATCATCCTTTTTTACCTATGTATGAGGCATGGAAAGAGCGTTCACGTGAGCTACTTCACTACGATGATGATATGGCACGTCGGCACGTTGAGGAGATAGATGCAAAGGTTTTATCTAACAGGAAACCGCCATACACAATAGCTGGAGGCGTATATGATGCATTAATAGACACCAATGGCGAGATTGTGGCAGTTGACAACGAAGAGGCACGTAGGGCGGGAGAGATTTTCAAAGAGCTCGAAGGCATAGATATACACCCTGCAGCAGCGGTGGCAACGGCATCTCTGATAAATTATGTTAAAGAGAATAATATTGACAAAAACAGTATAATAATGCTTAACATAACTGGAGGGGGAGAAGAACGATTCAAAAGCGACAAAGAGATTTTTTACTTAGAGCCATCGAAAATATTTCCTTATAACTTCAATGAGGATGATGTTTTGGAGTATGTGAATAATCTATTTTGTTAAAACAATATAGGAGTTATTAAAGATTTTATTACCTTTGCAAGTATTAACGAATAAAACATTACTGAATGATAAAATAAAAAAGAAAAAAAAGAACATAATAATTATAAAACAATAATGAATGGGTCATCGAAAACGCCACAGTAGAAGACATCATGTACATAATTATTGGTTCTGCTTTGCGCAGAGCCAACTTTGTGTGCATGATAGGTGATGTGGCGTTACCTGATACCTTACAAGTTGGTTTTTGCGCTTTTTTGTATTTGAAAACCAACATAATTGGTCATCAAATCACCACAAAATGGGTCAGTGCAAAAAGCCAGTGTAGTTAATGTAGACTTTCCTAAACACAGATTCATGACGACTACAATGCCATCATGAATCTGTGTTTAGCGAATAACCTTATTTTCTTCGAATAAAAATCCAATAGATAATAAAACCAATAAATCCTAAAAGTATAACTAACACATAAGATACAGCTTTTGTATCTTTAGGTAGTTCTGATTTTCTAATATCCATTATACCCCATATTACAAATATAAGATATAAAATTAGCCCTATAGGCAAAAATGGTATATGCATAATAATAAAATTTAGATAACGTAATAATTGATATTTGAATTCATCTCATTAAGATAGAGATTCTCGACATTAATTCATGCCGACTTACATAATTATGATATATTTCATAGGCACTAAATTTTGGTTGTTATTATTGTGTTATGCAAATATATGTTATTATTTTGTAATTTCCAAATATTTCTTAAAAAAATCAATGTAAATTTCTAATGGACAGAAATATGATAACTATATTTAAACAACCCGTTGCATGTCCGCTTTTTTCTAAATTGCTTTAGCTTTGGCGCGTTTCACCCACTCTAAATCCTCACGTACAGCAAGTACGCTCCGGTGTTAGAGTGGGTGAAAGGTGCCAAAGATGAAGTGATTTTGGGAAAGCCGTCAAACCATATAATTTCGCAAATAATACCTACTGCAAATCTTTACTTATATCCCTCCTATAATACATTCCTTCGAATGATATTTTATCTATCGAGCTATATGAACAATTAATCGCCTCAATAATACTCTTTCCAAGCGAAGTAACAGCTAAAACTCTACCTCCGTTACTCAATACTGCACTATCCTCTATTTTTGTTCCTGCATGATAAACAAATGACTCCGTGATATCCTCTAATCCAGCTATATTCATCCCCTTAGAGTAATCCCCAGGATAGCCACCAGCCACACATACTACCGTTACAGCATAGTCACACGATATTTTTAAATCAACCTCACTAAGCGTTCCTTTAGCCACTGCTCTAAAAAGTTCAACTACATCACTCTCTATACGAGGAAGTACCACCTCTGTTTCAGGGTCCCCCATACGCACGTTATACTCTATAACATATGGTTCACCAGCAACATTCATAAGACCAATAAAAACAAAACCTTTATAGTTAATATTATCCTTAATAAAACCTTTAATTGTTGGCTCTACAATACGTAAACGAACTTTTTCTTTGAAAACATCATCAGCAAAAGGCACTGGAGACACTGCTCCCATACCTCCCGTATTTAACCCCGTATCACCCTCGCCAATACGTTTATAATCTTTTGCCTCGGGCAGTATTTTATAGCTTTCACCATCTGTAAGTACAAATGTAGACATCTCAATACCATGCAGATACTCCTCTATAACAACATTTTCACTCGCAACGCCAAATTTCCCATTTAACATATCTCTCAGCTCCCGTTTCGCATCCTCTTTATTGTCAAGAATAACAACACCTTTACCCGCTGCAAGCCCATCTGCTTTTAATACATAAGGTGCCTTTAGCGTATCAATAAAATCGCATCCTACATCAATATTTTGGGCATTAAATGTACGA